>NZ_JBPLBG010000016.1:0-50044 GCF_054039255.1 Candidatus Harpocratesius sp. | reverse complement strand
GAAATGTCGAATCCTTCCAAAGATAATTTAACAAATGCTCAATTAACAAAAGAAAGTTGATTGTGCGAATAAGTTTTTTGATTTCTCAAATCCTAAAGCAAAATCTCGTCATTTTTGGTTGCAGAGATGGGGATTATTAATTTTTGTATATCTCTTATTTTTTTATTGAATAATGCAACACTAACCTATTTTTTGGTGTTTTCTTCTATACTCTGCATATTTTTACTTTTTCCTGTTATTGCAATTATTAAAAAGCAATCTTATTATCAATTCTCAATATACATAATTAGAATAATCAGTGTATGCATTGAATATTTTGGAATACGACAATCAATCTTATATATAATTCCTATCTTAGCTACAGTGATATTCTTAATGAATTATCTTTCAATCGATATATCACTTCAACTTCGTATGAATCCTCTGGTAAGGAAAAATAAGATGATAAATTTTGTTAAATTAAGTGGTTCTGACAATTTTGAAGATATGTAATGGACCTTTTTTCAGAAGCTATTCATTTTTTATTCATCTTTGAATTTTTTCCTTTCTTTTTCATTTTTTACGTATCAATCAAATCTTTCATTTCAATTATTGATAAGTCTTATGTTAATATTTGTGGTAGCATTTGTAGTAGAAAAATCAGAAAATTAATAAAAAAAGATAATTGAATTATATATTTGGTTGATATTGAGATTCACGGGCAATTTTTTCCATAAAGCTATTTATTCTTTTCATTTCAGCATTATCATAAGCATCTACCAACAAACTTATACTTCCTTCAGCTCCACCAACTCCACCAGATGCGACATGATAAACTTCACATTCGAAAATGGATTCTAACGCTTCGATTTCAGTGATGACGGTAGCAAATGGCATCGGAATTAAACCACATGGAATACCTTCGGCTGGTTTATCCATGTTTTCAGTACCCATCAGCAATTGAGTTTCGTTAACGTTATGAAAAACTAATTTTTCTAAACCAATAGGACAGATAAGTTCTATTCCCTTTGCTTGAATAATGCCTTGTAAAGTACCTATAGTTCCACCATCTTTGCCACCTGCTAATACTGCAGGAATTCCATGTAGATCCAAAGCATTTGCGCCTTTAATAAAAATATCTCCTTGAGTAAATTTACGGATTTCCTTAACTCGATCTTCGAATTCAATGGGTTTACCTTTTACGAATAGAACTTCATCTATTCGGTTTCCTTTATTTACCCACCATTTTGCGAAATGTCCAGAACCACCAGAAATAATTTGTCCTGCAACAAAATCACCTTTATTAAATTCACGAGAAATTGTTAGGAAATTAAGCAATTCTTCAAGCACGTAGGCATTTGTTGATCCCCTACTGACATAAATCCTTCCTTCAGTCAAAGCCTGTTGAATTTGAGGCAAATGGATAACACTTTTCGCAATTAATCGTCTGGAGTGGGAAGGATTAAGCACAAACACTTTTCGATTTTTCATAGGATTAAGAAGGTGTCATCCCCAAAAAAATCATGCGAATTCTTAATCTGCATAAAAGTGTGATTAATTCTTATTAGAAATATGTAAATGATCAAGTGATTAAGTTTTTTCATCAGCGACTTTTATTATTAATTAACAATGTGCGAACCTTCTCTTTCAACCAGCGACTCGACTGAAGCAGGTTTTGAATTTCTAGATCATCCTGCCGATGTTTGGGTGCATGCTTGGGGACAATCATTTTCTCAAGCGATGGAACAGTGTCTATATAGCCTGATGGAAACCATGATGAATCCTTCCCAGATTGAAACACTTCAACAGTTTGATATTGACATTGAAGATGAAACGAAAGGTTCTCTGCTCATTGCCTTTTTATCAGAATTTCTTTTCTTGTTTGATACAGAAGGAGTTATCATTAAGCGTATTCAAATTGATCCGATAGAAAAACTTGACAATGGACACTTACGTGCACATGCAACTGCTTGGGGGGAGATTTTCAATCCCGAAAAGCATGAACCGGATACAGAAGTCAAAGCAATCACCTATTCTTATTTGGAAATTCATGAAACGGAATCTCGCACTGATATTAAAATAGTATTCGATATCTAAAAGAAAATAAAAAAAGATAAAAAAGAATAAAACAAAAACTTATTCGCACTTATTCGGACCTTTTTTAAAATTTGATTGCTGGTAAAATTCCACTTAAGAATATCGTGATAATTCCTAAGCCAAAATTAACATAAACAAGTAAATAGGCAAGTTTTTGAGCTTTTGGATTTGGATTAGAATCAGAGAATGATACTTGGAGTAAGAATCCTCGTAATAACCCAATCGCAATCATAACACCATAAATAACATGTTTTATCAATAATAAAGTAGAATATGTGCTTGTCACAGGAACTGGGCTTAATTTCGCCGCTCTCGACAATAGTAATCCTGTAATAAGAAGTGCAATCATTGAAATCCATACTAAAATTTGCAATCGCTTTTGAAACACCATTAATGGATTTACTTTTTTCACAATGGGTTTACTTCCACTTTCTTGCTTTTTTGAGGCCATCATTTGCTGTTTTAATAACGGAAGTACGATTAAAGCCATTATAATTAATCCTCCTATCCATACAGCTGAGAAAAGATCATGGAGAGAGGAAACTAAACCGAATACTATAGGAGATGCCATAATAATCACCAATTGGTAACAAAATAAAGGAAAAAAAGGAAATAAATCTATAACCTTATATATGAGGGTTTATCTATTGACTATTATTTATGGTTTCAAATAAAGATATTATTCATGCCAGATTTCAATTTCAAATTCCTGAAGGTAAAATCCTTTCAAAATTGAGTAAAGAATTTCCAAGATTTCAATTCAATCTTCAATCATTATTACCACTTCCAGAGAACAGGGGAATCAGTTTAATAGAAGTAAAAGGAAGAAATCTTGCGCGATTTCAAAAAGTAATTACCCAAATTATCTCGAAAAACCAGTTTACTGTGTTGTATGAAATGGAGGATAGTCTACTTCTAAATTTTCAAATGGAAGATCCATGGTTCTTGCTTACTATAATTAAAACAAATTTAATTTTAAAGTATCCAATAATTGTTCAGGCCAACCAAATTTATGTTGATTTAGTTGCAGAAAGAAGTAAGATTGATCAATTATTTGATGAATTTGAAGAGCACAGCATTCCATATTCAATTAAGCATATTGGTCGCTTTATTACAAACCCAGTTTTGACATATAAACAAGAACAAGTACTAAAAACAGCGTTAGATTTGGGTTATTTTGAGATACCACGAAAAATATCACTCTCACTACTGGCAAAACGGCTCCAAGTTGCCCCAACTTCGCTTTCTGAAATGTTTCGCCGTATTTTTAAAAGATTAGGTGTTAATTTCTTTTCTTCACTAGAAAATTGATCTCTTTATCAAATTTCCACCTCTTTTTATAATTTAGATTAACTATAAAAGGAGATGAAAGTTAAATCTTAATCTTCTCTTAATTCTGCCAGAAACAAATTTTTGAATATATAAGACAATCCTAAAAAAGTAGATGTACACTTTCATGATCTTTTCAATACAAAAAAGAATTTAGAATAATATATAATAATAAAAAAAATAAAAAATCAATTTACTATTTATAAATCTATAAGTATTAGTAGAAAGACATGTAGAATCACAATTCCGCTGAGCTGAAAACCGAAGTAATACATAGCAATTCCAATTGAGAGCGTAACCCACCAAGTCAGAGGTGGACGGATTTTCTCTGGTAATTTAATAAGTTCAGTAGCGAAAAAGAGAATAGCCAACAAGACTAACATGATAAATGCAGTAATCCATGCCCATATATTTGTAAAGGCAACTACAACAACCATCACAGTTTCATATAACCCTATAACGATTCCAAATAATGTAACCATAGTTTTTGCATTTGGCATTTTCTTTATTTTCAATCCTTCCAGAAGCAAAATTATACCCCCAATCATTAGAATTACTCCACCTTTTATTAAGAAAATAGAACCTCCAACAACTACGCTATTCAATATTGTTATTATAATCCCACTCAAGAGTAATATATACCATTCATAGGGAATTTTACCTTGAATTGCTTTCATTGCTAAAATCAAATCTGTTAATATAGTAATAATTAAGAATAATCCAATTAACATTCCAAATGCTCCAACAATTACTGTAAACACTGGATTGAAATTATAAGTTAAAAATAAGCGTCTTCCTTCAAAAAAGGCAAATAATGCACCTGTAAGAGCAAATAATTTTGAAGTAGTTATTTTCAGTTTATTCTGCTGTTCTTTGATTCCTGTTGGGATCATAGCTACAGATGTTTTCATTTTATCCCATGTTTGTTGGAACTTATTGGGTTCTTCTTTTGAAACTGTTTCAGTTTTTATAGCAGAAGTTGATCCCTTCTCAGATGTGGATGCTTTTTCAGCGGGTTTGATTTTAACTTCTTTTTTCACTTCTTTCTTTACGTCTTTCTTTATTTCTTTCTTAGTTACTGTTTTTTCGATTTCTTTTCCAGCAGTTTTTTCAACTGGTTTTTCTTCTTGCTTTTTAATGGATTCTTGTACAGTTTTTTCAACTGCTTTTTTCTTAACTTCTATATCTGGAGTAGTCTTCTTAACCGAAGTTTTCGTTGTTTTTTTAGTTGATGTTCTTTTAGAAGATTTCGTCGTCGTTTTTTTCACAGTTTTTTTCGTAGATGATTTTTTAGTTTTTTTTTTAACTGTTTTTTTCGGCGATGTTTTCTTCGACGTTTTCTTTGTTGTTTTCTTTTGAGCTGGCATGTTACTTCGAGATTAGCTTTAAAATTTATAAAAATTTCTTTTTAAAAAATTGTGAATGAAATAAACAAATCGTAAAATTAATCGTAAAAGATTTTCAAATCAAAATAGTTTCAGATGTCTATAAAAGAATTAAATGATTTATAAAGATATTCCCATGTTCTTAATTACTAGATTTTGATAACAATCATTTTAAAAAAAGGATTACATATTTAAGAAGCAATAAAATTTTTTTTTTTCCATTGATTTGTTAGTTGTCTGAAATCAGAAAGACTGAAATGATCATCAAATAATGAAGAATTTCTTTTTTCTTCTTTAGCTATTGAGATCGAGTGATTGTTTTGAGATTTTATCCCACTTGAGAAAATGAAACGATCTAAAGAGGTTTGTGGATTTTGCAATTGAATTTTAGATGAATTTGAATTATTAGTCTTTTGTTTTGATAATGATTTATTATCTCTAATTAAAACATTATTTGAATCGAATAATCTGGAAGTTGATTTGAGAAAGCGTCGTTCATTTATTTTCATCCATCCGAGAATTGATTCTGCATCTTCCATATTCGGTTCACCTTCCTTTTTATAGTTTCTTATACAGGAAAAAAATTCAATATTGAATATCTTTTGATAATGGAAAATAAACTAATTCGCACTTCTTTGATTCAGATATTACAGGAACTTTTAGTTATATTATCCCATTATCATCATTATACTAATCACCCAATTTTTTATTTTTAAAGAGAGTTAGAGATGCGGTTTATTAATTTATAATAAGGAATTTATATCTAGAAAAATTCCAAATATGAATATCAACCTAAAAAGTCAGAAATATATATGTAATAGATACATAAAAATAATTACCAATTCATACGCATTTACGTATTTTTCATCAAAATATGCCCATATTATCTGAAGTTCTTTATCATTTCGAATATTCCCAATAGGCATGAACAAGATTCAAATATAATTCTTCATTTATTTTATCAAATATTGAATTTTGGATGTTTAGAGATGGATAAAAATTATTTAGTTCATTTCTAACACCAAGATACCTTTACAAAGAAAATAGTTTTTGCTTTTTGGAAATGAAAAAAATGTTACATGTAACAAAATCATCCCGACTTCCCATTGGACAAAGTGACTTTCCAGAAATGGTAGAACGAAAAGGGAAAGGTCATCCTGATTCTGTGGCTGATGAAGCCGCTGAAGCTTGCTCACGTGCATTGACAAAATACTATTTAGATGAATTCGGCCAATATTTCCACCTTAATGTGGATAAAGCAGCCTATGTTGCCGGTCAAGCAATTCCAGAATTTGGGGGAGGTATAATCCTTCAACCACAAGAATTTGAAATTATCGGTCGGGCAATAGATACAGTTTTAATAGATGGAAAAATACATAGAGTTCCAGTACGGACATTACTTAGAGAAACAATTAAAGACGTCTTTCTTTACACGTTTCGTAATATAGATTTAAATAGAGATGTAATAATTGATTCCCGCACAAAAAGTGGATCAATCGATCTAACTGGTTTATATAATGTAGGATCAGAAACTGTTCCTTTATCAAATGATACAAGTTTTGGGGTAGGTTATGCACCTTTTTCCCCAACAGAACAAATGGTTTATGATGTTGAACAATATTTGAATTCTGATGCATTTAAAGATAAATGTCCTGCCTCTGGTGAAGATATCAAAGTAATGGGGCTGCGTAATGGAGATAAAATTGAATTAACAATTTGTAATGCTATGGTCTCTAAATATGTGCATGATAAATCAGAATATATAAATGCTGTTGAAATGGTGCGCGAAGCAGCTCTTGACGTTTGTAGTGGTATATCTTGCGATCATGAAGTGCGAGCTTCTGTGAATACAGGAGATATTTTGGAAAAAGATATTCTTTATCTTACAATCACTGGTACAAGTGCAGAAGCGGGAGATGACGGTCAAGTAGGAAGAGGTAATCGAGCAAATGGCTTGATAACCCCTGGAAGGGTTCAAACCTTAGAAGCTGCTGCTGGGAAAAATAGTAACAACCATGTTGGAAAATTATATTCTTTGGTAGCCAACCGCGCGGCTCGAAAAATAATTACAGAATTGCAAGGTGATGTGGTGGAATGTCAGATACGAATTCTCAGTCAAATAGGTCATCCTATTAATAAACCTTGGATGGGAGATATCGAGTTAATTCCAGCATCTAATGTGAATTTTGACATCATAAGTCGTCGAGCTAAAGATATTTTACAAGAAGAATTAGACGATTACTTAACTTTACGTCAAGAATTGCTAGAAGGCAAAGTGAAGGTCTGGTAATAATTATTTTTGGATGCCTGTTATAATTTTCATCTTTATTCATATTTTTTTATTTTGTTTTTGCTTTTCCAAAGATGAAAGTGACTAGTAATTAAAATCTCTAATCTCTCTCTTAATTTTAAATAAAATGTAAAATTACCATTAAAATCTTTTACAAATCACCTTCAAATTCTGTTATAATATCTTCTTCTTCGAATTCAAAAAAAATTTATATTATGCAATGTTGATCAACATACGACCAAGTGCGATAAACCCTTATTCCCGGGTCAAATGCGCTTGTGCTCGTTATGTGATCATTATGGGAAGAAGAATTTTAGTACAACGTCGGGGTAAAGGAACCCAAAATTTCCGATCTCCGAAACATAAAAAACGTGGAGCAGTAAAATATATCCACACCGCACCAAATGAAGTAATTTCTGGTAAGGTTATCGATTTTATTCATGAAGGTGGAAGAGGTACACCTCTCGCTTTAATGGATTATGAAAATGGCAGTCGCACACTTTGGCTTCCACCAGAAGGTATCTTTATTGGAGATACTTTTCAAATCGGCGAAAAATGCCCTATTAAAGTAGGAAATACAATGGCATTAAAAAATATCCCTGAAGGAAGCTTGATTTATAACATAGAACAGCAACCAGGAGATGGTGGGAAATTTATCCGTGCTGGCGGCACAACTGCTACTGTTATGACACGATCTGAAACAGGAGTAAGTGTCTTACTTCCTTCTGGACATCGTAAAACTATGAATCCAAATTGCCGAGCAACTATTGGTGTGGTAGCTGGTGGTGGTATTACAACCAAACCATTTATGAAAGCAGGTGCAAAATTCCATTTAATGAAAACCAAAGCTTCAAATTGGCCTGTAATTACTTCAAGCGGAATGAATGCATGCAGTCATCCATTTGGAGGTGGACGAAAGAAAACTTCTGGAAGGCCTACAACCACTTCACGAAATGCTCCACCTGGTCGTAAAGTTGGAATGATTGCTGCGCGACAATCAGGACGTAAAACCCGATAATAATTCGGGATTTTTTTATATCCACTCATAATAAGGGCTATTGGCTCAGCCAGGTAGAGCGGCGGACTCTTAGGCTCCTTTTAGAGATTTGGAGAAATCCGTTGGTCAGGGGTTCGAATCCCTTATAGCCCGTATTTTTTTATCTGAATTCTATATTCGATAATAAAGAAAATGAAATTAAGTATGATCAATCAATCTTTGTAAGGAAAATAGAGGAAAAAAGTAGTTCCAACATTTTCTTTCGATTTAAAATGGATAAAACCATTATATTGTTGCATTAAACGAAATACGGTGGCAAGACCAAGCCCTGTTCCATTTTTTTTTGTTGTAAAATAGGGTTCAAAAATTTTGTGTTGAATATTTTTCGGAATACCATTTCCATGATCAGTGATTGTGAGTAAAATATAATCTTTAGGTGGGATTGGTAATGGAGAATTTGAAGAAATTTTTACACGTTCAGTGGTAACTTGGATTATACCTCCATGGGGCATAGCTTGCATGGCATTTATTAGCAAATTCGTGAGAATACGAATAAAATGAGAACGCGTAATTTTTAATTGCAAATTTGGGGTAAAATTAGAATAAAATTTGCAATTAGAACCACGAGATACAAAAAGAATTGTATCGTTAATTACTTCGTTTATATCAATCAATTCGATTTCTTTTGGAGAAGCTCGAGAAAAATTTGTTAACTGTTGAACCATTCTTTTGGCATTATCAACCGCTTCCATAAGATCAGAATAAATTTCTTCAATTTCATTTGGATCATTCTCAATTTTTAAAAGTTCTAAATTTCCCAGAATTGAAGTAAGAAAATTATTGAAATCATGAGCAATTCCACCTGCCAACAATCCCAGTGATTCCATTTTTTGTAAACGCAGTTGTTCTTCCAATCTCTGCAGTTCGATTTCTTGTAATTCTATTTTCAAACGTTTTTGATTTTCATAATAAATATGTTTACGAATTTGCTGATAAAAAAGAGCACCATATGCAAGTAAAACTGGACCTAAAAGAGAAGATGAGATAAAAAGTGCATTAAAAATAAGAAGTGAACTAGTAAATTGAAAAAATTCTTCAGAAAAATCCATCTCTTTAAGTGTTAATAAAAATGATTGATGTGAAGAAAGTGAAATAATGGATTTTACTAAAATGGTATTAATTAAATAAAGATATAATGAAATTATTATACTTAGAATAAGAATTGAAAGGTAATTTAAACTTGGGATGATAAGAGAAGAAAATTTAGTAAGAATCCACAAAATTGGATAGGCAATTATCCCATTTCGGCTGAAATTAAAGATAATCGCATGAATTCTTCGAATTCCAAAAAAATAACCGATTAAAGCATTTAAAAGGAGTAAAATCGCGATACCCAAAATATTTTGGGTAATTACAACCCCTGCAGCAATTAAAACAGGTGAAATATCCATTAGCTCGGCAGTTTTTGTATGAAATGAAAAACCATAAAAATAGAATAGAAAACCAGTAAGAAATAGACAATAAATTAAAAAACCCATTAGATTTATTGGTGTATCTGTATAAAAATAAAGAGTGAAAACAAATATAGAAAAAAAAAGAAACAATAAAAATCCAAGGAAATATCCTATATATTTTGGATATTTTAGAATAGGAGATCCAAGAGTAGGATATAATTTTCTCAATTTTTGAAGATAATTACTTTTTTTCCCTTTAAATATTGTTTTATTCATTTGAAAAACGCCAGAATAGAAATTGTTCCATCTTAGCTGTAGAGATGTTGTTATGTATTCATATAGTACTAACCAAATTATAAAGCTATATCGTTTTTTATTAGAAAAAGAAAATTTTCAATCGCTTAATAACTAAAAAAGTGCAGATACTTAAAAAAAATACATATAAAAGTATGAGAAAGAGCTAAAAATGTAACACCAATATAATTTCTGTTCCTTTAGAAGAGTATAAAGAAAATTTATTTACTTTCTTCTGAATTTATTTCAGAGAATTCATTGATACGTTCCACTATGTTAAGATTCCTATAATAAAATATATCCTAAAATAATGATCAGATTAAAATTAGGATAATGCAATTTTTCGATGATATTCTTCTAAAATGCTTTCAATTTCAAATTCGGAAGAATTTTGGAATTTTTCCAGCATTTTTTGAAGTATTTTTTCGCGGTTATAGGAATTCCATTCTAAAATTTCCCCACTGCTATCCCAATAAACATTATCTCGGTAATACTTGATAATTTCCTTTTTTTTAAATTTGGTAATGTTTGGATTTTCAGGCATATAGATTATCGCCTCCTATCCTATTTACCGCGATTTTAGTATATTAAAGCTTTTATATTAAAACCAATAAAAAAAATTCCAAACAAAAGAGGAAATCATTACCAAATTTTATAATATAAATACTTTAATTTTTTAAGCATTATATTATGAATTAGCATGGTAAAATTTGGGGGATAAAATAGATTGCGAACACCAAAACAAGAAAAATTCTTTCGACATTTACGAGCAGCAAATCAATTAGAAAGCAAGGAACCATTAAAATGTTTAGAACAATTGCGAGAATGTTATAAATTAATTAAATATCAACATTTGAATCTTCCAAATGAATCCATTTTCATGCAGCAAATTTCAAATAGAATTAATTATTTAATTGAAAAGCTTGGAGATGCTGCTTATACTTCAAAATCAACTTCTAATTCTGTAGAAGATAATAACCATTTAATTCCATCCGATTCGACTGAAAGCTCAATAGATTTCAATTTGGATACAGATAATTCGGAGATGTCGCAAAAATTAGACAATCTAGAGAAAGAATTTGAGCAACAAATGAATGAAATAGAAGGAAATAAAAAACTAACTGAGAAACAGAAAAAAAAGCAAAGGAATACTCTTATAAAGTGGAAAAAAGAACGAGAATTGGAGATTCTAACAACTCAGGCTATGGTAGATCGTGAAAAAATTAAAAAAAAAGAAATTAATGACTTTATGGATGACGAGATTGAAGAAGAAGAAATTCAATATAATGAAGAAAATGAAGATAATGCTGATGATTTGGATAGAAAAGGAAAATCTAAATTAGAAACAGAATTAATTAATGCAAATCCACCTAATTCATCAAAGTCAACAAAAACCCCACCGAATACGGATGAATCGCCATATATTTCTTCAAAACCTTCATTAAAATTCTTAGAACCGACTGAAATAGAGAAAATTTGGGAATTTTATTTTTTACATTCCTTTAACCACCCTACACCTGATGAATTTTATGGAAATGGAGAAGCAAGCCAAAAAATACTCCAAATGTTCCAACAAATAACACAAATATATAAAAAGATTGATTCTAGTAAGGTATTGATTGAATCTTTACCTGGGAATTCAAAGATGTATTACATCGGTGATCTTTATGGAAATTTTGAATCTTTAGATAAATTAATGCGTTTCTTTCAACCCAAGATATTTGAAGCACAAGCTACAGAAAATCCGCTCCGATTGATTTTTTTGGGCAATTTTATTGGTGGAACATCTATGGATTTTCATACACTTTTATATTTAATTTGTTTTAATATTTTATATCCCAAAGAAGTATTACTTTTTCGAGGAACTTATGAGGATCAGAAAAAGGTAGAAAAGCTCAAATTGAAAAAGTACATCTTGGAACATTTCAATGAAGAAGTTTTAGAATCTCTTTATGAGTTTTATGTGCAATTACCTATAGCACATTATATTGAATCTCCTTACCGGCTTATTTTTGCAGCACATGGATATTTTCCAATTAATTTTGAAAATCCAGAAGATGTGATAAATCTGTTTGAACAGCATTTTCAAAATCATCAGAGATTAATCAAAGACATGGACTCGATCACTCAACAAATTGTAGCAAATCTTCCAGCTCTTAGAATGAAAAATGGAACCTTTTATTCAGCAATTTCAGGTTCTGTAGGTTATAAAATTAACCAGCAGCTTTTCGATCCTATTGCTGAGACTAACAACATTGAATTAATGGTTGTTGGAAATCACACGTTGAAAAATGGCTATAGGGTATATAATAATAATAGATTAATTGGTTTGTTAAGTGCTTTAGATTTCAAGCAAAAACCAGCAAAAGGTAAAATACTAGAAATCATCTTTCCACCTGATCCTGAATATGAAGATGAATATGAAGATGTTGGTGAAGAAAATGAGCCTTTGGAAGATGAATACGATGATGAATATAATGATGAAGATAATGATGAAGATGAATATAATGATGAAGATGAATACGATGATGAAGATGAATATGAAGAAGAAGATGAATATGAAGAAGAAGATGAGTACAATGAGGTAAATGATAATACTGAGGAAGAAATCGAAGAAATAAAGAATGATTCTGTTTCTAAATCCGAGCATAAAGAAAGTCTTTTTGGCAGAGATGAGAAAGAAGTAGAAATTAATCTGATAGATATCGCAGAATTATAAACATTAAAAAATTGAACTGCTTCTTATTTCAAGTTCTTTATCTTTTTTTATATCTGGAGGATAAAAGAGAAGAAAATTTTTGCTTATTTTATTCTTCTTTTAAGATTTTTTTTGAAAAACTACTATAAGCCGTTCAATAATGGGCTTTTTCCATTTATGAACAAATATAGCAGGAATATTTATATTATTTATTTGAAATGAAAGAATTTTACAGTTAAATTCACTTAAAAATCGTTTAACAGGGAATTGTAGAATCTTGTCATCTTTCATGTGAATTTGAGGGAAAACCAGCACTCCAATACCTTTAACTGGAAGAATTGACATTAATCCTTGAAAATATTGTGTGTAGTTATGTTCAAATTCTTGCAACATTTGTAAAGCTTCAGAACGTGAAGGATAAGACTTACGAGGATTCAATAAATTTGTTTCTGCCACAATTGCCCCATTATATGGCGGCATTTTTCCTACCTTTTTATCTTTTTCTTTGCGATCTGCAATATTCCATGGGAATTTATTTAGTTCTGGATTTGTAATATCCATTTGAAAAATATTCTCTAAATGATATGGCTCCTTTTGTTTACGGTATTTTTTTTGTCGAGAAAGCCATTTAAGATTTTGTCGAGCTTGCACTACGCATTCAGAGTCTATATCTGACCCATAAGATTCAATTCCTAATAAGTAGGCTTCAGCTGGAATTGTACCCATACCACAAAAAGGATCATAAATTGATCTATTATGGTTATTCTCTTGAATTGAAATTAAATTAATCATTGAACGCGCCAATGCTAATCCTAATAATAAAAGTGGACGAGTAAAAGGCCTATCAGAATCACGCCGAGCGAATTCATCAATATTTATTACTTTTCGAGTCTGGGCAATGATTATTTGATTAGGTTGAAACCATAAAATCAATTCAAATCCTCGTTCTATAACTTCCTTTCTTTTTAACTTACGTGGAGACAAAAAATCTTGCTGATATTCGTTAATCCGTTGGGTTCTTCGAATTTTTAATTTTTTTAAGCAAGATTTTACTGCTCCATGCATTAATTCTAAGAAATGAGAAAATTCATCTAAAGACATAGAAGATCGATTTCTGTTATATATACTTATTGCCCAAAATGATTTATCTTCGATATATTCTGCCTCAAAATGCTCCAGCAAAAGATATCTTATACTCTCTTCTGACATTTGATGATTAATTTGTCCAATTATTTCACACTGCTTCAGAATTGCTCCAGACATTTGAATATCAATATGATTGGGTGCGGTAACAATCGCTCCATCTGTGGAAACATCGATAAATTTCGGTGAAATGGAAATAGAATGATAAAGTGCACATATTTCTGCAAGAGATAACTCTGGATTTCGTCCAAGTATAAAAAGCTGATCATGTGAAGATTCAGGACGATATGTAAGATCTATTTGAGGTAACAACTCAGAAAGAGAAGGAATTTGCATGAATATATTCATCCCCTTCAATGTCGCGCTCTTTTAAAAATTTATGTTGGAAAAGTGTAAATAAGTGTACGAATAATTTTTATAAACGCAACCACTGGTTGCAAATATTTTTAAGCCTATAATTTATTAATTATATGTGCAACCATTGGTTGCAATTCAAATGCATTTAAATAAATTATTAAGAAAAAAGAAGTGAAGAATAAAAAAAATGGAATCAATAAAATCTATG
Source organism: Candidatus Harpocratesius sp. (assembly GCF_054039255.1). NCBI lineage: Archaea > Promethearchaeati > Promethearchaeota > Promethearchaeia > Promethearchaeales > Promethearchaeaceae > Candidatus Harpocratesius > Candidatus Harpocratesius sp. The sequence goes on along the minus strand of NZ_JBPLBG010000016.1, from coordinate 35,813 downwards.
AACTCAAATCACAAAAATGTGCACAAAATTGATCTTGCTTACATTAAACATGAAATTATAGGTAGTATCATTGGAAGTATTATTGTAAGCTTGGCGATTTACGGATTAGGTTGGTTTATTATTGCAATCGCCAGAGAAGATGGCTCAAATCTAAATGAAGCTAAATTATGGAAAGTGATATTCTGGGTTATAATAGGATTTGTAACCTTATCTAACGGAATAACATGGATTTTTGCTGTTTTATATGTAAAAAACTTTTCCTACGAATTCACAGAAAAATTCATAATAATTCGTTATGGTGTTCTCACTAAAACAAAAACAACGATTCCGTATTCTAGAATTCAAAATGTAGCGATATATCAAAATATCAGAGACCGAATACTTAAATTATACAAAGTTAAAATAGAAACTGCTGGTTCAAGCGCTGCTACTGCCAACGCTCATAAAGGAATTATTCGACCTGAAGGATACATTCCTGGTGTGAAAAATCCAACTGAAATAGAAGTAAAGATCAATAAATTTGTTCATAAATATACTCAAGATAGCCCAAAATCAGGTTTATCTGATGTTTTTACGGACAATAATATCGTTTTTGATGAATTTATCGCTTATTTCCTTTCAAAGATGAGGGAAAAGGATCAAATAAAAACAAAAATAAGACAATTACGAGAACAAATGGGATTATCAATATCACAATTAGCTGATGCTGTAGGTGTTGCAGAATCAACTATAAAGTACTTAGAAACAGGAGAGTTTGTTCCTTCCCTCACTTTAGCAATGCGAATTGCTCGTAAATTCAATGTTTCAATCGAAGAAATTTTTGAACTTGAAAAATAAATTTAAGAGCCTGTTTTTTATTATTTTTTCTTAAATAAATTAGATCTTTCCCGAATAAAAGACAAGGAAATTTGAAAAAATGAAGAATCGGGTCCGTGAATTTAGAGAGAAAGTAAAAATTTCACAACAAGAGCTTGCAACAGCAGTTGGAGTATCTCGACAAATGATTTCATATATCGAAAAAGGGGCAAAAAGGCCAAATATTATCGTAGCTCTCAAAATTGCGAAATATTTCGGAAAACCGGTTTCAACTATTTTTGAATTAGATGAAAATGATTAAATTTTCCTTTTTTTCTTTCTAATCTAAATTTATCTTTGATCAAATATTTGTTTATTTAAATAAAACTTCTCTATGATTAATACTCTGAAAGTTCGAGGAATGCTTTTTATTCATATTATATGAGTTTATGTAATGACGCTTCAATCCGTATTAATTGCAAATCGCGGGGAAATCGCGGTTAGAATAATAAGAGCATGTCGTCTGCAAGGAATCTACACAATTGCAATATTTTCATCAGATGATACCCATTCTTTACATGTTAAAATGGCAGACGAATGTTTTTCCTTAGGTTCAGGTAGCGTTCAAGAAACTTACCTCAATATTACAAAAATTCTTGAAATTCTTGATAAATCGGATGCAGATGCAGTTCATCCTGGATATGGTTTCCTTTCAGAAAATGCAGAATTTGCCAAGGCGGTAGAAGCAAGTGGGAGAATTTTCATAGGTCCAAAATCAGAAATAATTGACTATCTTGGAGATAAAATAAAGGCAAAAAATATTGCAAAAGAAGTCGGGTTACCAGTTGTTCCTGGTTCTAGTGGATTTATTCATACATTTGAAGAAGCAAAACAAATAGCAGAGGATATTGGCTACCCAATAATAATCAAGTCTGCATTTGGCGGTGGCGGTCGTGGAATGGAGCGTGTAAACTCCGTTCACACATTACGTTCTGCATTTGAAGGATGCCAAGCCATCTCTGAACAATTTTTTGGACGAAAAGAAGTATTTATTGAAAAATTTATTAAAAATCCACGGCATATTGAAATTCAATTTATTGGAGATCATTTTGGTAATGTTATTCATTTGGGTGATCGAGAATGCTCCATTCAACGCTCAAATCAAAAACTTATAGAAGAAGCACCTTCTTTTTTGGATCGTAATATCGTGGATGAATTAGGTGAAAAAGTCTGTGATTTGGCCAAAAATTTAGGATATGTTAATGCAGGAACAGCTGAATTTCTTTGGAAAGATGATCAACTTTATTTCAATGAGATTAATCCAAGAATTCAAGTTGAGCACCCAGTTACAGAAATGATCACAGGAATAGATCTTGTAGTTGAACAATTAAAGGTTGCAGCTAGAGAACCTTTACATTATAAACAAGATGAAATTTCATTTCAAGGTCATGCCATCGAATTTCGTATTAATGCGGAAGATCCATACTCTCAAAATTTACCTCAGAGTGGCAAAATAACTCAAGTTATCATTCCTGGCGGCTCAAATGTTCGATTTGATACTTTTATTTATCCACAGTATTCCATTCCAAACCATTTTGATTCTTTGGTTGGAAAACTAATTGTGTGGGGAAAAAATCGAGAACAAGCAATTTTAATAGCCAGAAACGCTTTGAAAGAACTAACAATTTCAGGAGTAAAAACAAATATTGAGCTGCATCAAGCAATAATTGAAACTAGAGAATATCAACAATGGTTAATCTCAACAGGATTTCTAAATCAAATAAATATCACCAAAATTCTTCGGAATTATGAATATATGAAAATTGCTGCAATTTCTCAAGTTTTTGAACTTTTTAACATCTCACAACAAAATGTGGTTCCAGAAGTATCAAAGAATCCAATTAGAAATATGTGGCGTGAGTCAGCTCGTAGAGAACAAGTTAGATAATAAAAAGATTAAAAGTAATTTGTTATTTTTAGTAATCAATAAATTTAATCAGTTATCTGATTTTTTTGTTAATTATTGTTAATTTAATTTTTCATTTATGCAAAAAAGAAGAAAAAAAGTACACATTTATTATAACAGCGATAGAGAAAAGGAGAGAGAAATATTTTTGGGAAAACAGAAAAAAGTAATTTACCATGGCCGTGAGTTTATTATTGAATTACTAGACAATCACCAAATTAGGATTGATGGTTATGTTTTTTCACCAAAGGTTGTCCAACAAACCGAAAATCGATTTAAAGTTTCATTTGGGAAATTTCAATTTATTTTAGAAAATATAAATGGAAAATTATTTTTAGAAGGAGAAGAAGTAGATATAAATATAAAACCATATATTGATTTATCAAAATCAAATCCAGGTCCTAGAACTCCTCAAAAAGCGGTTGTAAAGGCACCTATCCCTGGAAAAATCTTGCAAATCTTAGTTAATCCAAATGATATTGTTAATAAGGACCAAGAAATTCTAATTTTAGAAGCTATGAAAATGCGAAATCGAATTTTAGCTCCTATATCAGGAAAAGTTAATAAAATATACTCAAAGCTAGGAGATATGGTTTCTCAGGATCAAGAATTGCTAATCATAATTAATGAATAATGTTCGATCTATCTAATAACGTTAAATTTTTATCCCAGAAAGATAGACTACTCCATGAGAATTATGGAAAAAAAAATCGCAATCGCCAAAGGTGATGGCATTGGTCCTGAAGTTGTTGATGAAGGACTCAAAATTCTAAAAATAATTTCCCAATATTCAGATTATGAACTAAAATTTGTGGAAACACCTCTCGGTGGAGAAGTATATAAACAAACTGGAACTAATCTTCCCAAGTCTTCATTTGAACAAATGAAATCAGCAGATGCAATTCTTTTTGGCGCAATTGGGTTACCCGACTTACCGCAAGGTATAGCAGAATCTGCAATTTTAAAGATGCGTCAAGGACTTGATTTATATATTAATCTTCGTCCAGTGAAGCTCTATAAACCATTATTTGAAATATGTCCATTAAAGCCGGAGTTTTATAAAAATGGGATAGATATTTCTATAATTCGGGAAAATACGGAAAGTTTATATAGTCGAATAGGGGGAATAGTTAACAACAATACTGCAACTAATTCTATGATTTATACACGAAAAGCTGTAGAAAGAATAATCAAATATGCTTACAAATATGCATTAAGAAAAGGACATTCTGAAATTATTTCTGTTGATAAAGCTAACATGCTGGTTTGCAGTGAATTTTGGCGAGAAATATTTTTAGAACAAGGAAAATATTATCCGAATCTTTTGAAAAAGAATTATTATGTGGATGCTTTTTGTCAATGGTTAATACGTGCTCCTTCATCAATCCAAACTGTGGTTACAGAAAATATGTTCGGCGATATCATTAGCGATGAAGCTGCGTTTCTTACAGGCTCCTTAGGAATGGCAGCAAGTGCAAATATTAATCCCGATGGTGTTTCTTTATTTGAACCAATTCACGGATCTGCACCCGATATTGCAGGAAGAAATATCGCCAACCCAATAGGTACCATTCTTTCGTGTAAACTTATGTTTGAAGAAGCTTTTCATGATTCAAAATTGGGAGAAGTTATTGAAGAATCAGTTGTTACTGCCCTTAAAACACATAGAACTCTCGATATTTTTCCACGAAACCCACAAAAGCATGAAAAACTTCTAAAAACAACTTGTTCTGAAATGGGTACAATTATTGGAAATGAGTTAAAATCAAGATTAAAAAAATAATTAAAATCATGAAACGGAAAATCAACATCTTGATTTTATGAAAAAAAGAGTAGATATTATACTTAAAAGTTATTCAGAATTTCCATTGAATTGTTTTGAAAAGAATTCAATAAAAGAATCCCTCATTTTTTCAAAATCCTTTGCATTAGTAAAATTATGATTTGCTTTTGGGTATATTTCGATTTCTTTTTGGGTAGAGTTTAATTTCTTAAACAAATCCTCAAATCCTTTATCCCCCAATAATTCATCTCGCTTCCCAGCAATGATTTTAACAGGCTGATTAATTGAGTCTGCCATATTTTTGGGATTATAGTGATGAGTTTGAGAAATATAAAGATTTTTCATATTTTTGTCAGGTGGAAATCTCATTTGCTTGTTCCTAGTCCAAATTTTGAGCAAATCATCAAAAAATGAATATGTAGTAACAATTTCTGTATCTGATACTGGAGATCGAAGTGCTAAAACTGAAATTCGATAATCACGTGCTGAATGACAAAGAGCCATTGCTCCACCGAAACTTTCTCCTAATAATCCAATTTGAAGTGGATCTATAAATCGATGATGCACTAAATAATCCACTACATATTCAATATTTGCTTGTGCTGAAAAATATGTAAAGACACCAGAACTTTGGCGAACTCCTTGATGATCATAGCAATAATAAGCAATTCCATGTTCTGTAAATTTTTTGGCAAAACGATCTTCATCATCTTCAGGAGAAGTACCAGGCATACCATTAATATGAATTATTAATGGAAAAAGCAAATTGGAACCATTGGGATGATGATGATTCTCTGGGATATATAAAATTCCATGTAGTTTTTCTTCTCTAACAATAATATCTAATTCTTCCTTTTGCATTAAATTTCCTCCTCATTATTATTCGATAATCCAGGTATTTCACATAGACTCAAAATGTAATTTGTACCTTTTTGGGAAATCCATTGAATATTTTGAGTTATTTCATGAATATTTTTTTGATTTCCAAAATATTTCAGTTCAAAATGGTTATTATCTGTTTTATGTGCAAGTTCTATCTCCTTTAAATTCATTTTCAATCCTGTACCAATAGCTTTTGAAAAAGCTTCTTTAGCGGTCCAGAATTGTGTTCCAATTACTGAATTTTGATTGATATACCGCTGTTCCTCAAGAGTAAACACCTCTTTATAGAAAGAGGGACTGCGATCTTCGATTTTTTCTAAATCCAATCCAATAGGATTATGATTTACAACAGCACAAGCAAAAAAATGAGAATGTGATATTGAAAGATGAATTGGAATAATTTCTTTTGTTTTAGTTTTAATGAAATATGGTTGACCAGATTCCCTTTTCACAACCTCAATTTCAAGATATTTGGGTATTTGATTTAGATATTTAAAATATGCCATCTTTGCACAAATAACACCAGCAATATGTTCATAGAAACGTTTATTATTCTTCATATTTTTAATTCGTTCTTGTTCATTTTTTGTTAAAAATATAGATATCTTCGAAGAATTTTTAGTAATCATTTGCGTCAATTGAGGAAGAGGGATTATTTGATATTTTGATGCATAGGAATGAGGAATAATTCGACTGATTTCAGCAAGTGTATTGAATTTTTTTTTAATCGCTGAGGGAAGATCTATATTTAAATTTGTATGAATTAATCCAAGATTTTTCAACATAATGATAGGTTTTCCTTCAGCGGAAAATAAACATGCATCAAAATAACTGTAATGTTGATCTCGTCCAATATATTCAACAAATGCATATTTTGGAATTTCATTAGATAGCTTAACGACTTTTCCAATTTTTGATGGAAGTGATAACTGGGAATACTGAACCAAATCTAAAAGAGCAGCTGTTTGGAATAAACTCTCAATTCCTAATGGATCCAAAGTAAATTTAACTTGGTTAGAAGTATTGAAATCGGGGCTAAACAGATATTGATTTTGACAGGAAACTGAAGTGATTATGGATTCTTTTTCCCACATTAGCAACTCTTTTATTACCTTAAAACGTGGCCCATGAAAGAAAATTTTGTAGATTTCATCTTGTGAAAGAAGCGGAAGTGAGGGGATGAAAGAAGGGAACTTTGGAACAATTGATGAATCAACTTGAGGTGAAACTTCGATTTTTGCCTTAAAATGTTCCTTAATCAAAGGTTTTCCCTTCATTACACGTGGATATGTCTTTGAATAGAAAGAAAGAAGATTTTCGACTTGAAGACCATAGTTATTTTGATGTTGATGTTGGTTTTGATGTGAAATAAAATTCATATCATATTGCAATTCAATAGAAACTCGTTTCTGTGGTAAAATTTTTAAAGGTGTATTAAATTCTACATCCTTTAAAACGAATTTCTCAGTTGAATGTAAAGCCTGATAAAATTCAGCAAAAGTTTCTAAAACCATTACTCCAGGTAAAACAGGTTTTCCTTCAATTTGATGATCTAAAAGATATATATCCCTAATTGTGGAAAATTGATGAGAAGCAATAACTTGACCCCGATTATAACGTATTTTTGAAAGCATTGGATATTGTAATGTATCAATCATAGTAAAAATGGGTTCATTTTGCTCAAATAATCCCAAATCTCCTGAGACAATATATTCTCCTGTATATCCATTAGAAACTAGGTATGAGAATAAGGCAGTCCCAGTTTGAACGGGAATCGGAATGACACCAGCCATTTTCAGCACTTTCATTGTTGACCCATGTGTGGCCATCCCTACATCAGCCCATGCAGACCAGTCTATTGCAAGAGTGGGAATTTTAAATCCTGAATCCCATGAAAGGCGGGAAAGAAAGGCATTAGCAAAGGCATAATCCACTTGTCCTTGATTTCCATAGCGTCCAGCAATAGAAGAAAATAAAATGCAATATTTTAAAGATTCTAAAGGAATATTGTTAAGGAGATTCGCTAATCCTTTTACTTTGATATCTACAATTAACTTTGCTATTTTTGGATCCTTTTTTGAGAAATTCTTCGATTCCTCCATTCCTGCTCCATGAATGATTACTGTAATGGGTTTTTCAAACTTTCTGGAAATTTCCTTCATAATTTCAAATATTTGAGATGATTGAGTCACATCTACTGAAAAATATTCTACATGCAATCCTTTCTTTTGTAGAATATTTATGTTTCTTAAAACTTCAAGTTGATTTAGAAATTTATTCCATTCTTTCTGGATAATTACAGGAGTTACTTTTCCTTTTTCTTTCTTAAGTATCATGCTGCGTTCTTTTTTTAACATATTCATCTGTTCTTCAGAATATGAAAGGAATTTATTGAAATCTGGATTAAGTGGAGTCCTACCTAACAATACAATCGAAGGATGAATAGAATCTGTCAATTTATTTAAACATTCAAAAGTAATTCCTCTTGCACCTCCTGTAACCACAACCAAATCATCTGAAGAAATTTTTCTTGCTTGATTCAATGGTCGATTTCCTATTTTTATTCTAGAAAGAGTATATCGATTACCTTGTTCATCTATTTGGATTTCAAACACAGAGTGGTCCTTTAAAATTTCAGAAGATACTAGTAGAGGCGAAGTGAAGGAAAGATGAAGAAATTTAAAAGACATTTCTTTACTTAATGATTTGAAAAATCCTGAAAATGCAGCTGAAATAGGATTTGATATCATAGCTTCATCGAGAATATCATTTTTAGAAAGAAGAAATCCATATTTGATATATTCTGGACCAAGTAATTTAATAAAATTGAAAATGTTAGAAAAGTGCGTAGTTGCCTGATTGAGATTTTCTTCTTTTGAAAATGGTCTACAATATAAACAAATGCTGTAACCATTGGTTATGTCTTGTTTTTTGATATTATCGATAAAACTTGAGATTCCTTCAAGGCCAGTTTCATACTTAAATAATATAGGGATTAGTTTGATTCCTTTTGAAGATAAATCTTCCTTTATTTTTGTACCATAATCAGAATAAGAATTAAATTCAATGAAAACCATTGGAATTTCAAATATCTTTTTGTTTTCACTCATTTTTTCACTTTTATTTAATAAAACTGGTTTAATAGAATAAATTTTGATCTTATCATCAATTATTTTATTCTCAAGATCATTCTCATCATTAGTTCTTGATAGGAAAGAATCAGACTTTTCAAAATCCGACTGATCTGATTTATCTTGATCAGAAACAATTGGAATTAAGAATTTTACAATATCTCCAATAGTTCGGAATTCTGCTAAATTTATTGGAGTTTCTTCCGAAATCTGCCATTCTTCTCTAACTGAACCAAATATTTCAGCTTGTTTTATGGTATCAATCCCCAGATCTTCTTCTAAATCAAAATCTAATTCCAAATCTTCGTTATCATATCCAGTAATTCTTGATATTATTGATTTTATTCGTAATTCTATAATTTCGTTTACTGTTCTATTTTCATTTGATGATTTTGCATTTTGAGAAATTTCTTGGGAACTTAGATTTCTTTCATTAATTTTTGTAATGTAATTTACAATATCTCTTATTGTCCGAAATTCAGCGATATTAATCAAAGATTCATCTGAAATTTGCCATTTCTCACGAATCTGACCAAATATTTCCGCTTGTTTGATAGTATCAATCCCCAGATCTTCTTCTAAATCAAAATCTAACTCTAAATCTTCTGAATCATAACCAGTAATTTCTGCAATAATTGATTTAACTTGATCTATATTGGATTCACTTCTAATTTTATCATTACTTTTAGAGATCTGAGAATTATCAACAGTTGCAACATTATTATCTATTGAATTATTTACATTTTTAGTTGAATTCAAAAGAGTTAAAATATCTTGAATCGTTCGAAAATCAGCAAGATTTATTTGAGTATCTTCAGAGATTTGCCATTCTTCTCTAATTCGGCCAAAAATCTCTGCTTGTTTTATGGTATCAATCCCCAAATCTTCTTCTAAATCAAAATCAGATTGAATATCTTCAAGATCATAACCAGTCACTTCAGATATAATTTTCTTGATCTCCTCTTCTTTGATTTGAGTTGGTTGGTTAATATTTATTTCTGATGTACTTAGATCAATGGTATTTTTAGTATGAGAGCTGGAATCAGAGAAATTTTTAGATAAAAAGGCAAGAATATCATTAATACTACGAAATTCTGTAAGATTGATACTAGTCTCTTCAGGAATTTGCCATTCTTCTCTAATTCGACCAAAAATCTCTGCTTGTTTTATGGTATCAATCCCCAAATCTTCTTCTAAATCAAAATCCAATTGAATATCTTCATGATCATAACCTGTAATTTCTGAAATAATTGCCCGGACTTTTTCTTCCCAATTATTTTGATTAATATGATTATTACTTGAAGTCTGGAATGAAATCTGGGATGGGTCATTCACCATTCGCGATAATACATTGGCAATATCCGCAATACTTTGCATTTCACTAATATTCAAAGACTGATTTTCCTCAATATTCCATTTCTCTCTAATTTCTCCGAAAATCTCTGCTTGTTTAATTGTATCAATCCCTAAATCTTCTTCTAAGTGGTACTGCGGTTCAAGATCCGAGATATCATAACCCGTTTTTTCAGCAATAATTTGAATCAAAGTGGCTAAAATTGTTTTATTTGATTTTGATGTTTGTGAAAAAGATGGAATTGATTGCTTTTGTGGGAATGAAATTTGCTGTTTTGAGTCAACTTTTAAAACTCGGCCATCTAAAAAGAGAGAAGTTGAACCTGCAACAGATTGAAGCCAAGCATGATACACTTTTTCATCTTTTCTATTAATGGGTGTATTTTTGCGGAACATTAAAATCGCAATTTGGGATCCAAAACCTGCAGCAAACCGAATTGCATAATCTTTTCGTTCTTTAATCCCAGTTGAGAAGTTAAACTTGCTATATTTTGGGTCTATTTTAGCAGAATTTGCAATTGGAGGAATAATTCCGTACTCAATTGATTTTATCGCAACAGCTTCTTCCATACCAACTCCCATAAGATGACCTGTAAATCCTTTGGTGTTTACAATTAGTAATTTACTCACATCTGGTCCGAAAGTATTAGATAATGCTTCCAATTCTGATTCAGAGCTTCCACCTCGAGCTGGTGTGTAAGTTTCATGACTAACAAACATACCTTTACGAGCAATTTCAAATTTTGTGATTTTATGTCGATTAACCATTGTTGTAATAAAACGATTGAATTCTTCAGTAATATCTCGTTTGTCAAGACGAGATCCATGATATGCGCTATTGCTAATTTGTGTTCCTAATAAATCAACGATTGGCTTAATTCCACGTCTATTTGATTCAGATTGAGTTTCTAGAACAAATGCAGACGCACCCGCTCCAGCAATAAGGCCATTTCGACCAATTCCAAAGGGTAAAACTGCATCTGTTAAATTTTGTTTGATTGTTCCAGCTCCACTTGCAACAAATCCTGCTCCAAGCCATGGAAATAGACTTTTTGTAGTTGGACAATCTCCAGAAATCACAATTACTCGATTACAGCGCCCAGTTCTAATCCAGTCTTCAGCAATTGCGAAAGCATTTGTAGTAGATGCACATGCAGCATTTACTTGTGTATTTGGCCCTTTAGCTTTGATGATTTGTGCAAATTGGGAATGACCCATGGATAAGATTCGAAAGAGAAATGCACGGTTAAAATGTATGAGATCTTTCTTATCACCAAAAATTAACGTTTTATTTTCATAATACCATTCTTCTAACTCTTTTTTAATTTTGGGATGAGAAATTTCATTAAGAAATTTGGAAAACTTTTGATTAAATTTCTCAAATGTTTCTAATTTTAACTGTTGTGTTAAGTGGGTGGTAAGATCCTTTACCAAATTGTCCAATCCAGGAAATGCTGAGGCAAAAACAACACCAGTATCTCTTTGTAGTTCTTCTGGTAATGCCCAATCTCCAGAAATTATCTTTCCTGTTGTTGTAGTAATCTTTGATTTTACTAAAGGAATTCCAGCATCTTTCAAAGCTTCTAATCCGGCGCCAATTGCTAATTTTGAAGTGATATCCAGAGCATTCAGCAGTTTATCATCCAGAAGAAAATCTTTTTTGGGATTAAATGCACCAATTTGCCCAGCAAGATGAATAACTTGAGAGATATCCTTTATTTCTATAAAAGAGGCATCTCCATTAGAAGTTTTATTTAATCGAACAATATTTTTATCTAATATTCCTAGTTTAACTTCTTCAGGAAGAGGTTCAATAAAATTTTCCCCATTTAAAATTGCAATAATGTTAGAATCATCGAATACATTTCGATCTTTTCCTGGAATTCCCAATCCAACACCGGTTACTCCAATTTGTAGTGTATTTTGGATAAATTGTGTCGATTCTTTCTTTTTTCGTTCTTGTTCTTGTCTATACAAGCGAATAAATTGAGAATAGGATGCTTTTAACATGGGGGCGAGTATTTCTTTTTGTTGAGCAAGAAATTCCCTAAAATGAGGTTGTGTACTAAGACTTTGGATAGTCTTATCAGAAAACAATTCATCAAACACATTATTACTTGATATATCTCTATTTTGGTTAAGTATCTTATGTAAATTCTGTTTAGAAGAGAGATATTTTGATTTTAAAGAAAGATTATGCACCCTATTTTGCATTTGATTACTAATTTCATCTGTTATCTGTTTTAGATATTCTACTTCAGATTTTTTCGGAGTTAAAGTAAAGAATTGAGAAACATTTTTTGCTTTTTTCAAAATTTCTTTGGCAAAGTAGAATAAGGCTTTTTTAGGTCCAACTTCTACAAATTTTCTTCCTCCCGCATTATAAATCTGCTCAATCTCGTCAGTCCAACGAACAGGTGAGGTAATTTGATCTACTAAAATCCCCTTTATTTTATCAGAATTAGTCGGATATGCACTTCCTAATACATTGCTATATACTGGTATATTTGGTCTATGGAATTTGATTGTATTTAGAAATTCTGCTAATTTAGAGCCAGCTGATGCCACAAATTTTGAATGAAATGCTTGTGATACATTTAACTGTTTCGCTGTAACATTTTCTTTTTTACAGAACTTCAAAGCATTTTGTATACCTATTAAATCACCAGATATGACTGTCTGTGTAGGAGAATTATAATTAGAAATCGAAACATTTCCCTCTTTAATTTTTTTAAGAATTTCTTCTACTTGAGAAATTGGACACAATAGAGCAGCCATTCCACATTTAGAATCAGGAGCGGATGTACCCATTGCTTGACCTCGAATAATGACTGCTTTTAATGCATCTTCAAAATCCATCACTCCTGCAGCAACAAGAGCAGAGAATTCACCCAAACTATGACCGGCAACAATTCCTGGGACAATCCCACGGTTATTTAAATATTTGAATAAGGCAATTTCCAAGCTAAAAATCGCAGGTTGAGTGAACTGTGTCTGAGTTAATATTTTTTGATTTTCACTTTTTGATTTCGATTTATCACCAAATAAAATTTGAAGAAGGTTAAAATCTCCAAAACTCTGACAAATTTCATTAGCACGATTTAAAATATCTCGGATTTCTGGAATTGTTTCATATAGTTCATGACCCATCCCGACATACTGACTTCCTTGACCACTGAACATAAATACTAAAGAAGGATCAGAATTATCAAATGAAAATTCACTATGTTGATTCGTTTGAATGATTCCCTCAGAATATGGAATATATTCTGGAATAGAATTTGTAGGATAGTTTAAAGATTCGGGATAAAACTCTTCTAATATGACATGAAAATTGGTCCCACCAAATCCAAAAGCAGAAACACCTGCTCTCCTTATTGAGTTTTGAGGACGAATCCATTCTTTTGCGTGAGTATTTACATAAAAAGGAACATTATCCCAGTCAACTTTGGGATTTGGAATGTTAAAATTTATAGAAGGAGGAATAATTTTATGATAAAGTGCCAAACTCGTCTTAATAATTGAAGCGATAGCAGCTGCACTTTTTAAGTGCCCAATTTGACTTTTAACAGAACCAATTGCAATTTTATGAGATGGATTTTTAGAGTGGAGTAATTCTTGAAGCACCATTAATTCAGTAGCATCTCCTATTACAGTGGAAGTACCATGACATTCAATATATTGAAGATCATTTTCTTGAATTTTAGCGGAGTCTAACGCACGTATGACGGCCATTTTTTGACCTTGTGGGTTAGGTGCAGTAATTCCTTTACCTTTACCATCAGAAGAAGCACCTATTCCTCGGATTACCGCATAAATTTTATTATTATCGCGAATTGCATCAGATAATCGTTTAAGTACAACAAAACCTGCTCCTTCTCCCATAACGAAACCATCTGCTTCTGCATCAAATGGACAGGATTTTTTTGCGGAAAGCGCCCCAATCTTTGAGAATTTTATAAAAACAGATGGATCCATTGAATGATCAGCCCCACCTGCTAAAACTGCATCGTAATCTCCTAATAGAAGACCCTTTACCGCCGTATCTAAAGCTGCAAGACTTGAAGCACATGCTGCATCAGTGGTTAAATTCTTTCCGTTTAAATTGAAGACATTACTAATTCTGCCAGCAATTATATTTGATAATTCACCAGGCATTGTATCTTCATTAATAGGAAGAATATTTTTGATTATATTATCTTCAAGATAAGATTTAATTCTCCGAATAGAGTGTGAATCTCCAATATTTTTCTTTTCTGCTTGATATAGATAGTGATTAATTTCGTTGAAGAAGACCCTTTTATCATTATATCTTTGGATTTCCCCCCCCAAAGAGTTTCCGATAATAACAGCTAATGAGAGAGGTTGTTTTCCATCAACAGGATAATTTGCATCCATCAACGCCTCTTTAGCTGCAGTTAAAGCCCATTTCTGGACAGGATCCATTCTCTTAGCCATTTGTGGAGGGATTCGAAATTTAATTGATTTGAATTTAAAGTCCTTGATAAATCCCCCAATTTTAGTGTAAGTTTTATCTTTTTGATTTCGATCTTCACTGAAATATATTTCATAATTCCATCGATCTTTAGGAACCTCAGTAATAGAATATTTTTCTGATAAAATATTATCCCAGAATTCACTAATATTTGAAGCATCAGGAAATACTCCACCAATCCCTACTATTGCAACCCGAGAATCTGCGAATTCTTTTTTTGTTTTTTCAAAAACAGGCTTGGTTTTTAATTGATTCTTAAAATTTAGAATTTGATTTAATGAATTATATTTTTGAAGATTTGAAATTTTATGAAATCCTCCTTTGGTAATATCATAGTGTAAATTTTTTATAGGGACGACTGTGGTACGAAGAGTTAGTGACTCGCCAGTCATGAATGCACCTAGTTTTTCTTGTTTTTCTGGAGATATTGGAATAAATTGAGTAGTTCCTGTTCCAGGAATATGATCATTATTCCAGATTTCTGCTTGCGCAGCAATTCGTAAAGCACCCAAATTATCCTTTTCATAAAGTTCTTTACGCTTTGAAATTGGAATTTCTTCTGTTATTCTATGGAGTTCTTTTTTGATTGTTTCTGAACTAAATATCGATGGAATTACACGTGCTCGTGTATTTACAGTTGCGCCTATGACACGAGTTGAGTTATGATTCAACAATAGATTCTGATAAAGGGGAGATAATGCCTTTGAAGATGTAATTTCTGGAGTGAAAAGATAGGATGTCCCCATCTGAATTCCAGGATTGATTATATCAAGATGATCACCAATCATCATCGCCAACATCGCACTGCTGGTTTCATTAATAATACCTCCTGCAAAAATAACGTTAATTTTTTGAGAAAATGATTGTTGTTCTTTTTTACAGTATTGAAGTATGTTTTCCCACAATATCCAAGATGAAAGGGTTCCAATATGACCTCCACATTCACTCCCTTCTAAAATTAAAAATTCAATTTGGTTTTTCACGGCTTCTTTAAACATAGATAGAGCAGGTGTATGTAAAAAAACTCTCTCACCTTGTCTGATTACTTGTTTGGCTAAATCCACAGAACCTGCTGCAATTAATGTAAAAGGAACATTGTGTTTTTTTATAGATTCTAATTGAAGTTCACGACGTTTTTTGACAACTTCTAATCCAATAATTCCAGCCATATATGGGTAGTTTTGTAAAGATGAATTTGAGATTTTTTCTAATAATGCATCTGCTTCAGGTCCCATCAAACCTCCTAAAGCAAATGTCGGTAATGCACCGTGATCTGCAACAATTTGGGCAAATTCAATCGATTCAGTAATATTTGCCATTGGACCTTGGATGATAGGATATTTAACATTTATATTCTGAGCAAATGGGCTAGATTCCTGAAAAGGCCACTGTTTTTTAATTAATTTATATTGTCGAATAATAATTTCAGTTAATTTTTGAATAAAGCTTGAAATAGAATGAAATTGCTCAGCAATCTGATTTGCAAAAATAATACCATGGTCACAAGGAAGAAATGAATGTTTTGGGTATTTTGATGAAAAATCCGGAAATCCTATTTGTTTTCCCCGCTCTTTTTGAATAACACTAAATAAAATTTTTGTAAACTTTTCTCGGGTAATTTCGCCTTCTTTTTCAAGAATTTGCTTATAAAAGTCTTTTTCCTTCAATTTAACTTCTCGAATAGATTTATTGGCCAATTTTCCAATCAAACGAAAGTTAAAATGTTCACTTTCAGCAAACAAGTAGAAATCATTTTCTTGCAGGGTTTTAATATAAGATTTAAATGGATGACTTAATGGAGATTCTTGTAATAAATACAATTGTGATTCATATACTACACCAAGAGCACCACCAATTAAAGCAGCACCAACATTGTATATACCAAATCCTCCCTCAATGATAAAACTATATCCCAATTTATAGAATTCTTGAATTTGAATGAAAGAATTTCGATTACTAACAAAACCACCTGCTTCATTTCCGCGAACTAAGAAGAAATCAGCCCATTTTGCTTTAGATTTTGCTTCTTGTGAGGTTAACACTTCTGCACAGATAAGCAGTGATTTCTTTTTTAAAATTTCAAGATTTTTATTTGATGGAACAAACGAACAAATTACAATCATATTGTTTGTGTTAAAATCTAAATCAGAGATGAAATCTTCATTAGTAATGCGAATTCCCCATATTTTTGAAGGTTGTATTTGTTTTGATATTTGATTAATTATTTTATTAGTTTGTGAAATAGAAAAAGATTCAGCATTTAATATACCTACAGCATTATTCTCGCAGAGAGTTACAAGAACAGTTATATCTTCAAAACCTTGAGGATTATATCCCCAGATCGGCAAAGTATTGTTTAAAATTTTAAGTATTTCATGTGGTTTTTTCATCTTTACAACCTCTTCAATTTTAAGTATAGAGTTTAATTTTTGAAATATAAGTATAGTAGAAAAAAGATTTTTTTATCATCAGACAGGAAAATTACCATGTTTTCTTTTTGGGACATTTTCACGTTTATTTATGAGAAATTGCAGCGAATTTAAAATAATTGAACGGGATTCTGAAGGAAAAATGACTTTATCAACATAGCCTAATTCAGCAACTTGAAATGGGTTTGAAAATTCTCGCTTATATTGTGCAATATATCTTTCTAATTCTTTCTCTGGATTATCAGATTGTTGAATTTTTTTTCGGTAAAGAATTTTACATGCACCTTCAGCGCCCATAACTGCAATTTGGGCAGAATTCCACGCTAAATTAATATCAGCACCCAAATGCTTTGAAGCCATGACGATATATGCACCCCCATATGCTTTTCGAGTAATAATCGTGATTTTTGGAACTGTTGCCTCAGAATATGCAAAAATCATCTTAGCCCCATGCCGGATTATACCAGCATATTCTTGTTTAGTTCCAGGCATGAAACCAGGAACATCTACTAATGTTAAAATAGGAATATTAAACGAATCACAAAATCGGATGAATCTGGCACTTTTATCGGAAGCATGAAAATCGATTGCGCCCCCTAAAACCATTGGTTGATTGGCAATTATTCCAATTGTATTCCCTTGTAAACGTCCAAATCCTGTGATGATATTTTTAGCGAAGGAAGGAAAAATTTCAAAGAAAGAGTCTTCATCAATAATTCCATTAATTACAAATTTCATATCATAAGGTTCATTTTCATTTTCTGGAATTATTGTATCAAGATTTATGGTTTGATCTGGCTCTAATTCAGTATTTCCTTGAGGTGCATCCATTAAATTATTGGAAGGGATGTAAGAGAGTAATTTTTTTACCAGATCCAAGGTTTGTTCTTCAGAATTAGCGACCAGATGCGCAACACCCGAAATATTTGCATGAATATCCTTCCCCCCAAGATCATTAAACGAAACTTGTTCTCCTGTCACAGATTCGACAACTTGAGGCCCAGTAACGAACATATATGCATGATCCCCACCCATAATGACGAAATCTGTAAGTGCAGGACTATAGACCGCACCTCCTGCACATGAACCTAAAATAACGGATATTTGAGGAATGACACCGGAAGCTTGAACATTTCGATAGAAGATTTCGCCAAATCCAGCTAAAGAATCTACACCTTCTTGAATTCTAGCACCTCCAGAATCAAGAAGAGCAATTATAGGACAACCATTTTTAATTGCAAGATCCATAATTTTACAAATTTTCTTAGCATGTGCATTCCCTAAACTTCCGCCCATAACAGTAAAATCTTGACTATATAAGAATACTTTTCTGCCATTGATGAAACCAAATCCAGTAACAACACCATCACCATAGTATTTTTGATGTTCCATCCCAAATTTAGTTGAGCGATGAAGTATAAACTCATCGATTTCTGTAAAGGTTCCAGGATCAATTAATAAATCAATTCGCTCCCGAGCAGTCATTTTTCCTTTCTGATGTTGAGATTTGATTTTTAATGGCCCTCCACCTTCTTTAGACTTACGGCGGAGCCCAATGAGATCAGATGAAGAAGGTGAAGGTGATTGGCTACCTTCAATTTTTTCTAAAATCATTATTGAATTGAATAAATGTTATTTTATATAAAAAGAAAATTCGAGTTATCCCCATTGGATTAGTATTTTTTCTCTTTTCTCGTAAATGTTGAAAAATAACAATATAATGGAGATGAAAAATTTAATTTTACATATAAAGTTACCACCTACCTTTCCGAGTAGGATGATGGTAAGAAAATTTAACAAGCACTTTTTTTTTTTTACATCGTGATACCTTCTGTAAAGATAATTTATACTGACGAAGTTTCATCAACTCAAGATGCAATCATTCCATATATTAACCAAAACTCAAGTCAAAGTGTTTTTTTAATTGCGAAAACTCAAAAACATGGAAGAGGACGAAAGAATGATGATTGGGTCTCTCCAATTGGAGGATTTTGGAGCACTCTTGGAATACCCTTACCAAAACTTTTATCAAATGAACAGTTTATTTTTCTCCATTATGGAATCGTTCAACTTCTACAATCTTTTCTAAATACGTATTTAAAAATACCTGTTGTTATAAAATGGCCCAATGACTTAGTTGTTAACTTTTCATGCAATTCTCATCGATTTAAGAAGATTGGGGGAATTTTACTTGAATTGATTACTCAATCAGATTTTAATTTTCTCTTAATTGGAATTGGCATAAATTTAAATAATTCTACAACAAGTTTTCCAGAATACTTAAAAGAAAATGTAATATCAGTTTTTGATTTAACTCACACAAAAGTTTCTATTATTGGTTTTGCTCGAATCTTGTTGAAAAACTTATATAATGAAATTTGGGAATCCTTTATTGTAAAATTTCCAAAAAATAAAAAAGCAATTCTAATATCTAAATATAATCAACATCTAATATATATAGGAAAGCAACTAACCTTAAATAATGGTAAAAAATGTATTATTAATGGAATTAATGACAAAGGAGAGTTAGTCTTGTGTTCAAAAAAAACATATTATTTTTTGAAAATTGAAGATTCTTCTATGATAATTTCATATGATTAATCAATTTATACTCTTTTTCAATTATATCTCTTATTTATTTGGAATGTGGAAAATGGAAATTTTTCTTATAATTATTTTAAAACTATAGTTAATAAAAGTAAAATTCTACTTAAAACTTGGAATTGGAGTTATGATAATTAAAATATAATGCTTAATAGAAAATTTCTTATTTATAAGAATTTGAGGGAGGAAAATATTTATTTCAAATATTAACTTAAGAGACGAAATAAGTGCTAAATTTATATCTCCAATAATAATTATAGTAGACTTAAATTCATTAAAGATATTGCAAGTAAATTCCACAGGTCTAAACATCTTGAAGATGACTTTAGATGAAGTTATAGGCAAATCTATTTTAAATCTTATCGCTCCAGATTATCAATGTCTTGGAAAGAACATTTTTGAATCATTTCAACAAAAAAGGACTTTTTCTGGAAAATATGAAATTGAGATAATTACTAAACACGGACAAAGACTTCCATATATTGTTAATATAGATCTTCTCTCAAAGAAAACAGAATCAAATGAAATTATTTTACTACTTGAAAATAATAAAATACCGACTAAATTAACAGAATATCAACTTAATCAAGAAAAATTAGAAAGTATTGGAACTTTGGCTGGTGGAATTGCACATGATTTTAATAATATTCTTGCTGTGCTATTAGGAAATATAACCCTTGCACTAGAAGAAGATGATTTACATTTTATTCGAGAAACATTAAAGGATGCAGAAAAATCGATAATGCGAGCGCAAAATTTAACTACTCAACTCCTTACATTTGCTACAGGAGGGGCTCCAGTAAAAAAACCAACTGATCTAACAAAAGTAATTACAGAAACTGCAATTTTTGCACTACGGGGGTCTAGATCTAAATGTACCTTAGATTTTGATCATAAACTTTGGTTATCTATTGTAGATGCAAATCAAATATCTCAAGTAATATCTAATTTGATAATTAATGCAGATCAATCAATGCCTAACGGAGGAGAAATTTTTCTGCATTTTCATAATATTGAAATTGAATCACCAGTTTACAAGAAGATGGGGCATTTTCACCGTATACTAATCCCACCAGGTCGTTATATCGAAATTAAAATACGAGATTCGGGAACAGGAATCCCAGAAAAATATCATTCAAAGATTTTTGATCCTTATTTCACAACAAAAAAGATGGGTTCTGGTTTAGGTTTAGCAACTGTTTATTCAATTGTAAAATTCCATCAAGGCTTTATCTGTTTTAATACTTCAACTGATAGAAACGATCATTACACAGAATTTTGTATTTATTTACCTGCTCAAAATTCACTCAAATTACATTCAGAAAATAATCCATCTCAGATGAAAAAAGTAAATGAAGAAGAAAAAATATCACAATCTATTCTTATTCTAGAAGATGATCATTCTATTCAAAGGATTATGGAAAAATTAATACATCATTTGAATTATGATGCAGTTTTTACCGAAAAAGGAGAAGATACAATAAGAATATATAAAGAAGCATTTAAAAATAATTCACCTTTTGGATTAGTTATATTAGATCTCACAATTCCAGGAGGTTTAGGAGGAAAAGAAGTTATTGCAGAATTAAAAGAATATGATCCAAAAGTTCGAGCAATAGTAGCAAGTGGTTATTCAAATGATCCAATAATGGCGAATCCTAAGAAATTTGGATTTTTAGGAGTTCTTCGAAAACCTTTTACTTTAAATCAGTTACGAGCAATTTTAAATCAAAATTTATGATTTTTTTATTTTAAAAAAAAAAATGAATCAACAAATAAATAATTTTATTCAAAGTCATCAATAGAATCTTTCAAAGCTTTCCACATATTATTAACTTCTTGGCGTTCTTCTTCTAGTTGTATCCATTTTTTATTTAATTCTTTTTTACTACGCTCAAACTCTCTTTCAGCGTCTTTCAATTTATCTTCGTTTTTTGATATAGATTCAGCTGCAACCATTTTGTTCTTTTCTTTTTCAATACGTAAACCAATATCTACAATTGATTTTCGAATTTTTGCATAATTCACAATCAATTTTGCATATTCGTTCATTCGCTTAATTAAATTGCTCTTTTGAATTGCTAAATCTTTCATCCTATCATAATATCCTTCAATCATTCGAATACGATCATCAACCTTTTGAATTTGTTTTTTGTAAGCATCTACTTCTGCTTTAGTTATCCCAGATTTATCTTCTCTGGCTAATACATCCATTTGTTTGCTCTTATCACGCATTTTTCGAATATATTTACCTAAATCCTTTGTATATGATTGATACATATCTCCAAGCTTCTTCTCTTGATTTCTAATTGATTCAATATCTCGAGCTAAATAATTCAGCATTCCAGCTAATTCTATATCAATTTTTGACAATAGATATTCATCTTGATGGGTCACAATGGGCATTTTTATATTCTCCTATTACATTAATTATTTTTTTCTAAGAGTTATTTCTTTAATATTTTTTAGATGTAGATCGCTTATTTAAAATTTTTTGAGATAGTAATATAATTAATATTTTTCTGTTAATTTAAGAGTTCTTTCAACAATAGATGCAAATTGAATTAAAGAATTAAGTGTAGCACGAAATGCTGTTGCATCATCCGCTTGAATTTGAAAGATTAATCGAGGTTCTGTAGATGGAAGTGTTTTAACACTCCAAGTTGATCGTTTCATATTCAAACTACTGAATTCAGGCATGAAACTTTTATAAAAAATATCTTGATTTTCAAAAGAAGAAAAAACTAAATTAATTTCTGTAAAAATGCGCATTTTCTTAAGATCCAATATATTTCAGTATTATTAAGCATTATTACAAATAATCGAGTAAAATTAAGAAAACTAAGTAAAAAAATTTTGGAATTATAACTATAATGAACTAATATTACATTTAATTCTCTGTTTCTGATGCTTCACGAGCCAATCGGGTTGCAATTCGATGAGATTCTTTTCCACGGGCAGTTGAACTTTCCCACGCACCACCAGTCCAGCGCGCTCCGCATTTTTTGCAATGCCACACTCCAACGAATTCCCGCATATTAGGAAGTTTTGTTTCACATTTAGGACACTTTGTAGGACCTTTTTGTTTTTCTGCTACTTCATTCCATTGTTTCCGCAATTTAGATCCATATCGTGGGCCGAATTTTCCCGAAATACCCACTTTTTTTGTTTTAGGCATAAATTTCACTTCAACATGCTAAGATGATAATTACTTCAAAGTAGCAAAATAAAAAAATTTTGTGAATTTGTCGCTAAAAAATAAAAAAAAATCAATTAAAAAAAGTAACCTATTTAGATTTATTTTGGCTGGGGAACATGTTGGTGTAAATTCAATTTTGCTCGTAATTCGTCAGCAATTTCAATTGCTTTTTTCGATGTATCTAATATTTCTTCAACACTCCAAGTTGCATTTCCATACTTTTGGATGGAAGTAACCTGTTTTTTCTCATCAACTGCAAAAGCAATAGAGCCATCAAGCACCATTTCTTCAGATAAATTAGGATCCACAAAAATTACATCACCAATTTTGCCGAAACTAATGCTAAGTGGAATCTCATAAATGGTTAAAGGTGAATATGTTCCATCCCATTCAGGAACTCCTTCTTCATTCAATTTTGCACCGGGTAAATTTGTATTCAATAAGGCGGCTATCGCTGCAATCGCAGAAGCATCAGTTAAATTCCCAAAATAATCCATCATATAACAATCAACGAATAGAATATAAACATATTCGCCCTCTTTGATGCAAAGTTTTTTATAATCAATACAATTAGTATGACGAATTCCTCTATCTACTACTCGAGCTAATTGAATTGCAACTTCATCAGGTCGTCCAGGTTCAAACATTGGAGAAGCGATAGGCAAATATTCCGACATTACGGTACAAACACCTTTATCAGGATTATCTGAAAACGGAGTACCAATATCATATTTTACTCCGCATATAACACGAGTATCCCCTAAAAATACATCTGCAGAACCTTCCGCTTTTGGAATAAACCCAGTTTTAATTTTAACATCACGATATTCAAATAAACCGCGCCCATCAATTCTTTTTCCTTGGTTTAAAAGTTTTAAGATGTAATTTTTCTCTAAATTACTAACAACTTCATTAATATCCATCACGCTTGATCATCTCCCGAAGATGAAACATTTTCTGAACTTAATTGTTCGTTTCCTTGTGAAGACTGGTCTTCTCCTTGATTTGATGAATCATCAGCAGAATCAGCTGATTGCTCGCTGGTTTTAATTATATTTTCTTCATTTGATTTTTCATCATTTAGTTTTTCTTCGCCTTCTTCGTTCTCAATTTCTATTTGAGATTCATTAATTACAGATGAATTCTCCACTAAAGGAGAGGGTTCAGATTTATTTTCATTGTTAATTACTTGGTTTTCATTTTGAATATTATCTTGAGCATTTTGGGAATTACTTATGGGATTTTGCTCATTTTCTGAGAGGTTCCCCATTTCTGAATCTTCAATTTCAGCTTCTCTTGTAATTTTGTTGTATTTTTCACGCAAAGCTTCTAATTGTTTTTGATAAATGATCTCTGCACCCTTTAATACATATTCAAATCCAATTTTCATTTCTTCTAAAGACATTTCTCCATCAAATTGAAGAAGTGATATGGATTTATCCTTCATTACTACTACACATGGAATATCTGCTTGACCGACTTTATCTTCTTTATCACCTAAATCAAGTAAAACACGTCCTTGTGCTTTTCCAGCTGCAACTCCAACAACCATACTTTTCATGGGAATTCCAGCATCAGCTAATGCTAATGATGCAGCAGTAGTACTTGCACACCTGGTTCCCCCATCTGCAGCAATAACTTCAATATAAATTTCAATTTGAGAATCGGGATAAGCTTCCAAAAACAATACAGGTTCCAAAGCTTCCCGAATAACTTTGGAAATTTCATTTTCACGACGATTTGGTGCAGGACTTTTTCGTTCATGAACGGAAAATGTCGCCATTCGATAATATACTCTTAAAATTCCCTTATCAGGACGGGCTAAATGACGGGGATGTACCTCTCGAGGGCCGTAAATAGCCGCATAAATCAAATTACCTCCATGTCTTACAAGAGCGGACCCTTGAGCATTTTTAATTACACCTACTTCACACGAAAAGGGGCGGAGTTCGTCCACCGCCCGACCATCTAATCGCTTTCCATCTTCACGGAAACATATTTCATCATGAGGTTCTGGTACTAAGATTGGCATTTTTATTTGATACCTCGAATTTTCTTTTCTTTTAAAATATATGCTTTAACTCTATCAGTTAATCCAGTTGTATGAGCTTCACGCTCAATTTTATAAATTACTTCAATTAATAATCGTTCGTTTTCAGGATTTCGTCCATGAATCCAAATACGCCCATTTTGAGCCACAAAAATTCTGCAATGTAATAAATTCTTTAGTAAGGCAATCATGCTTCCTTTTTTTCCAATCACTCTGGGAATTTTTGTGGGAGATATTGCAATAACTATTCCTTCTGTGATTAAACCAAGCTCTTGGCCCAAGCTGGTAAGTGCTGGTTCTTCAGTTCGTGATCCAGATAAAATCTTACATATAATTTGATCTCCCATTTTTAATTTATCCATATCATTTTCACGGGGCAATTTGTACGTTCCCATTGATTTTGGATATCCTCGATTCTGATGTGGTCGTTTAAATGCATCAGATGGTTTCAAAATTCCTAAAAATTTTGCATTAATATCAAGCAGAAATTTTACTGGTGTTTTTGCAATTACTCGCCCTATAACTTTATCTCCGATTTGAGGATTATAAAGGCCATTTAATGGCACAACATTAACATATTTTCCTCGAATTTCCTTTAATCCAACAAAGACAGACGTAATTTGACCATTATCTTCCTTTATTGCGCCCCTTCCTGCAATTAACCCGGGATCAGTTGCAATAACTTGACCTGGAGTAACGATTTCTCGTATTGGTTTATTCTCCGCGGACATTTTTTTCACTTTTTTTATAACTTTTACAAGTCACAGTTTTCTTATTTAGAACGGAAGAAAAGAGGAAAAGAGGTTTTGGTCTCTTCTCAAAAATCCCCAGTGTTTTTATTTGTTTGAAAAAGACTACCTATAAGTTAAGTTAAGTTGTTTAATATTACTTAACATATAGTATTTAGTCATTTTATTTTTGAATCAATTTACTTTGCATTCTACCATGTGTTAATTTATTCAACTTATCAAGCATTTCCATTTGAAGACCTGCAGGTAAAGAGATCATACCAATCCAAGAACCATCCGTTTGCCATTCTGATTGTTTTATCTGAGCATATTGCTCAACAGTGTTGTAAGCTTTAGCGGCATATTCCGCAGGAATCTTAATTGCCATTTGGATTGCTTCAATACGGATAGGTATTACAGCTTGAATTCGTTTTACTATATCATCTATTTGTTCTTCTGCTGATTTATTTATATCAATCGACACACGAGCTTCTTCTAATGCTTTTTCAATACGTTTTGGGGGATGAGGATGTTTAGTCTGTGGGTTAATGGAATTTCGAGCTAAGATATTAATTATTTGTTTCCTTTTCTTTTCTAACCATTTTTCACGTTGTGTTTTAGTCCAAGCAAAGTCACCATCTAGTAAAAAATTAGCAGCAATTTTTCGTCCTTCTGTCGTTCCAAATGCTTTTTCTAAATCTGATTCAGTGACTCGATCACCTTTTTTGACATTAAGAAAGAAATCATATGTGGGAAAAATGCTTTCTAAATCAATTTCAGAAGTAGATAAAATATCATCAATAGATATTTCATGATTTTGTTCTTTTTGCCGCATTTCTTTGAGAACTTGTTTAGCTTTCCAGGCTTCTTCAGGATCAACAATCATCTCAAAATTATGATTGGCTTTTTCTAATTTGACAATAATATATTTTCCCAAATCGAAATTCCCTTTCGGCCCTCCCCTTGAGTGAGACATCCTACCTTTCTCCAATTTTTCTTTATATCCTAATATATCGCCCAAATTTACATAGATTTTTTAAATCATCGGCAAATATTAATTGAAATATTATAATTTGGAACAATATCGTTTCTTACCGTTTCTAATAAGATATATATTATATGTTATTTAAGAATTACAATGAAATCGAGTAAAAAAATTTTGTTTATTTCATAAACAGTAAAGTGCTTATTCGCTTAATTTTTTCAAAAGTTTTTTATTTTCTTCAATAGAAAACAATTTCCATTGCCTATCTTCGGCATTGATAACAGCAATTTCAAATCGTTCAGCATCTAAATCACCCTCGATAACTTCTTTTAATGTACGAATTGTAAGAAGTTTTAACTCTTCAAAATCCATGGTTTCTTTATATTCTTTTCCTAAAAACTCTCGGGCTTGAGCTGAACCACTTCCAATTGCACAAGCTTTATATCCCCAGAATGCGCCTGATGGATCAGTCAGGTATAGGTTCACCGTTTTATCATCATCCACCCCTCCAATTAATAAAGATACTCCAAAAGGGCGCACTCCTGCATTTTGCGTATATAATTGACATTGATCACACAGATCACGAGTGGTCTCAAGAACGCTAACTTCTTCATCATAACTGAGAATATTTACTTGTGCATGAACGCGGGCTTGATCAATTAAAGTTCTGGCATCAGCAGTTAACCCAGAGATAGCTACACCGACATGATCATCGATTTTAAAGAGTTTTTCACTTCCAAGATGTTCTTGTAATGGGAGATTACGTCGTTCAACAGCAAAAACAACTCCAGTTTCGTTTTTTACAGCGATGGCAGTTGTTCCACGTCTTACTGCTTCAATAGCATATTCCACCTGAAATAATCGTCCGTCAGGGGAAAAGATCGTTATAGCTCTATCGTATCCAAGTCCAGGTGTGCTAAACATAATTGTTCACTTTTTCAATTTGTATAATTATGATCACTTGCGTTGATTCTCTATATCAAATACAATGACTTGCACTTTAAATTTTTTGGGGTTTAAAAAAAAAGCTTTAAGGTTTACCCCTTTTCCTTAAACTTTTTTGGGAAAAATACTTACTTTTCATAATGGAATTCCATTCAGTTCAACCCATCTTTTTCTCCCCTACAGGTAATACAAAAAAATACTGCACGCGAATTGCCTTTTATTTAGGATTATCATTGGAGAAATCGATTGATTTAACATATACACGGACCAGAAATAGTGGAAAATGGGATTTAAGAGGTGATTTGATTATTTTTGGAACCCCAGTTTATGCAGGTCGAGTTCCAGATCAAATTATCAAAGTTTTAAATCAGATCAATGGTGAAAATCGATGGTGCATTGCTCTTGTGATTAATGGGAATGTAAGCAATGGGAAAGCTCTAAATGAATTTGTAATTCTGCTGAAAAGTAGCAATTTTCGAATTTTCGGTGCAGGATCTTTTACCGGAGTGCATTCATTTGTAAGAGAAGATTTCCCACTTGCATTAAATCGTCCAGATGCTGAAGATTTTCTTAATGCCCGAACTTTTTCTCATCAGATTTTGAAGAAAATGGAAAATTCAAGAACAACATCGCCTAAATCTCTTGAAATTAAATTCCAAGATCCAGATATTGATTACTCTCAACATCATCCTCAATATCGTGCATGTGTTCTGGTTCCAACTATTAAGCGAGATTTGGAAATCTGTATCACATGTAGAGAATGCTTTGCCCAATGTCCCACAGATGCAATAGATTTTACCACTTTAGATATAGATGAAGAAAAATGTATACGATGTCTTGCTTGTGTTCGTGTCTGCAAATTTAAAGCTCGGCAATTTGATTTGCAAATCCCTCCTGCATTACAAGAAAGGTTTTCACAAGCATTGACACAAAGATTATCACCACAATGGTACCTTTAGTAAAGGATTGTAAAAAAAACAAAAAAAGGAAATTGGCTATATTACTCTTAACATTATCTATGTGCTTCAGATATCTTGATTTAATCACTTATCTTTATGAGGGAAATAATAGTTGTTTCCAATCAATGCTTTTTGTTGTGGTATGCAATCGATGATCATCATTAACTTCATGATAAGTCAGATTTATAAATAGTTTCTCTGCCAATTTCTTAACTTGATGGAATGGAACGACTGAATCTTGTTTTCCATGGATTATATCGGTTTTAACTTTTATTAACTTTAATGATTTATTAAAATTCTCAGATTTACCAGAAATAGCAGATCCATTAGATATATCAAAGGAGAAAAAAGGAGGAATTAGTGCAGGGGCTAAAAGGATTAAACGTTCAATTTTTTGGGTATACTTCTGAGCCAAAATGGTTGCCATTAATCCACCAAAACTAGAGCCTATGATAAACCAGCGGGAATATTTTTGAAATAGAGGTAAGATTTGTTCCATTCGAGAATTTAAATCGCCAGATAATGTAGGTGTATGAATGGAAGGAAAAATTTTACGGAAATATTCCGCTTTAAATCCAGTTCCAGAGCTTTCATACCCATGAAGAAAAAGAATGTTTATGGATTTTTCAGAACTTTTTTCTTCATCATACTTTTCCATAACTGGAATAATGAAGAAAGAGATAAAAATATGTATAAATAATCGCTTCAATAATAAAGTAATTATAATGCCTTTCTCACCTTCACTAAATCATTCAAAAATCCCCAATCACAACCAAATTCGAAGTTTCAGCTCTATTAAGATTGTTCCCTTTAAAAAAACACATATTCAATTCGGTTGGAATCTCACTCAAGAAGAAAATTGGAGTACAACTGTTGATGAACTTCAAGATTTGCTTAAATTCGATCCTAAAGGTAATTTTATCTTAGAATGCGATGGAACTGCCCGTGCGATGATATTTAGCACAAAATACAAGGAATTTGCATTTATTGGTAATTTCATTGTTGAAAAAGAATTTAGACACAAAGGTTTGGGCAGATTACTCTTTAATTATGCCCTAGAATCGCTTAAATCTCGCCGAGTTAAAACAATAATGCTCGATTCAGTCACAGAAGCTGCACCTTTCTACTCGTCGTTTGGATTTAGAGAAATATGTCGTTCTTTACGATTTAATGGAAAATTACCGACACTTATCAACCCAAAACCAAAAAATATGCATCAAATCACCCCTGATATACTGGAATCCATAATTAATTTTGATGAACAGATATTTGGATCTTCCCGAAAAATACTTCTAAAAGAAATTTATAAAAGAAATCCATCAACTTGCTTTTATCTGACTCAGAATGGACAAATTTCTGCATATATTATGGTAGAAAAAAGAATTGGATACCTTAAAGTTGGACCTTGGATGGTATCGCATAATGAACCCCATCCTGAAGATCTGCTTCTTTATTGTATCCCCCATGATCAAAATACTTCTAGTATTTCTCATATTTCCAACATTTCAAACATTTCAAACATTTCTAACACTTCTAACATTTTCACATCTTATGTTAATATTAAGCTTGGTGTATTGGAAAGGAATACCAAAGCAGTGAATCTTTTACAGAAAATTGGTTTTAAAAACAGTTTCTATGCAATTCGAATGATTTTTGGACAATCTTGTCAAATCACAAAGAATTTTAATGGAATTTTCGCCCAAGCAGGACCTGATCGCGGATAAAATATTTACTCGAATATGAAAAAAGTTAAAAAATCAAATGGTATAAATATCAAAAAAAAGAAACAAGAAGAAAAAACTTATTTACACTTATTTGGTTGGCTAGATTAACTTCCAAAATTTTCTATTTAAATGAATAGCTGCAATTGCAGGGGCTAATTTTGCCTCTGGTTTCAAATGCGCCACAAGATAATGATTTGAACTCGTTACTGTTCCCACCAATGCACCTTTTCCTTTTACATTTCTGGCAGCAAATTGTAAAGGTTCCCAACTTAAAATTGGATAGCGATCCTCACCAAGTACACAAGCAGATTCATGATTTAACCAAGCTTGCATCAGTGCTTTGGTTTGCTCAGATTGAACACGATCTGGATCAGAACAATATTTAATATTACCATCTTGCGTTAGAATTATAAAAAGATCAAAATCGGGAAATTCAGCGATAAACGCATCAAATTCAGGAATTATACTATTGACATCCATAAAAGACCTCCATTTTGTGAAAAACCAAAAAAAATTTTTAATATCACACATATTTCCTCTTAACCTATAAATTTGATCACATTTGATCATATATAGTGACATCTATCCATTAAATGGATAAAAATGAGCTGATTTGATTTTATGTGATTTTATTTATTTAGGCTAAGAGGAAAAAAAAATGTCACCTGCATCGCTCGCATATGTGTCGGCTTATCAATATTATTCAATCAATCAAGCCAAAACAGCGCCCGAACGCGCCAAATTCCTTCACACATTTCAGCGAGTTTTAGAAGAACGGATTCCCAAAGACTTAGATGTTATTATTGAAAAGCTTGAATTTCGCGTTGATGATCGGATCAACATCACGCTTTCAGGATCGAATCGGGAAGAATTAACGTTTGTTTCACACATATTAAAAGAAATAACTGGTCAAGTGATTAATGCTAACAATATTCCCAAAAATACTCCATTAATGGGACAACTTACTTCTGTTGGAAAAGTCGGATTTGGCCTTTTTGTTGATGTAGGAATAGAGGGCCCTTCAAAAGAAGTTCTGATCCCATTATTTCGACTTCGACGCCAATTAGCTCGGAGTACTAAGCTTTCAACCC
The DNA here is from genome assembly GCF_054039255.1 of Candidatus Harpocratesius sp. NCBI lineage: Archaea > Promethearchaeati > Promethearchaeota > Promethearchaeia > Promethearchaeales > Promethearchaeaceae > Candidatus Harpocratesius > Candidatus Harpocratesius sp. Next base: position 4,694 of record NZ_JBPLBG010000016.1, on the reverse strand, counting down.
ATCAATTGATACATTTATATGGATTAATGAACCATTTGCCTGTTGAAATTGAAATTACTAAAATTACGTATGAAAAAAAGGGGAAACCGAAAGTCGAAGGTCAATTTTCAGAGACATTTATAGAAAATTTACAAACCTTGGTCGATGATGGCATGGAAACAATCTTCACTGCAGGAACCTCGCGCCAAACAGTCAAAAAAACCTTAGCAAAACGAGGTCATACAATCGATGTAGTACAAATTGATCGTTTAGGTCCGATGGAAACCGCCGTTCGATGTAAACCGGGGACAACTGCTGCTGGATTAATTGCTCACATTGGAAAATTCTTGCCAAATTGTGTTATGAGTGTGTTTAATCCCGATCGGGTAAAAAAATACTGGTAATTTTAAGAATTGTTTTCTTTTTTCTTGAATTATTATTATAATCAATTTGTGCGAATAAGTTCACAAAACCAATTTTGTTGATTGGTGCTAATAAGTTTTAAAAAATTAATAAACAAAATGGGTGTGACAATTTTTCTATTTCAATCGATGTTAGCTGCTTAATAATGGCTGATCGAGTAACTGACCTTATTATTTCGCAACATTGTGAACTCAATTCTCATTCATTCATGGAATCTATCGCTAAAACACCAGAGATTAATAGGGTGGTAAATTTTTTACAGGATGACATCCATGCGCAGAAAAATGTACTATTTTATGCACCTCCACAACATTCCCGGTACGAAATAATATTTCAAGCAACTTTGCCTGTTGTCTTACAGTTTCATAAACAATTAGTTTTTGTTCTAAATGATTTATCTAAAAAAAAGCAAATCATAGAAAGTCTATCAACAATGGATGAATCTTTATACAATTCAGTTCTTATTTGTGATTTATGCGGATATCATTCACAATTACACTCTATTTTAGGAAAGAAATTTCAAAAAAATATCAATGAAGATCAAATTATTACCTCATCACAGATACTTCAAATTAAATCAAAAATCTCGACTTTATTAGATTCTTTCTCTGAAAATTGCGCAGTTCACCAATTTAACTTGCAGCAAATTATTCAATTCTATATTACTGAAGCCAACAATCTTCCGATTTCACAAATTCTTAAATACTATATTTCTGAAATGAGTATTATTTTCATTACATATGATGATTTATTTTCTTTTCATCCACTCCAACCTGGTTTTTTCAAAAATGTAGGAGCCATTGAGAATTCTATCCTTATATTAGATGATTGCCACCAAATTCATAATTACCTTCTGAACAATTATTCCATTCATCTTCAAACATCGAAAATTGAATTATTTTATAATTATCTTATAGATTTAAAGTCAAATGCACCAACTGTGACTCAATATAGATTTTTTGCGAAATTTCTAGGCTTATTCTTAAAATATATAAAGTCTTTTCAATCGTATCCAAATTCATATTCACTAAGACAACCAAAAGTAAAATCCATGCCAATAACTGAAGAATTCCAATTTCGACCTATTGATTTTCTATTTAATCTTTGTGAGAAGCATAAATGTTCTTTCGATCGTTTAGCAGGTATTCTTCACAATCATTTCAAATTTTTACTAACAGATTCCACCTTTATTAACGATTCTTCCATATTTTCAACTTTTTTGGCTCTATTTAATTATTTTTTTGTTGTAATTCAGCAGAGAACCACTCCAACCTTGCCCTACTCATTTACAATTGAGATTTCAAATGAAAGAACAGTATCAACATCAACATCATTATTAACACATTCATCATCAACCTCTTCTCTATCATCAAACTCCTCTTTATCATCAACCTCTTCTTCATCAGTAAAATCTATATCGCCACTGACATCGACACTTCACATGAATTTAATGGATGTTCGACTTTACAGTGATCCCCTATTCAAAAATGCATTTAGCAGTATTTCAATATCTCCAAGCTTAGATGTTCGATCTTACTTAGCTATAACAGGATTAGGTAGTCTCTCCAAAGGCTTTCAGATCCGATCTTTACCTGTCGAAATTAGCCAAGATCGAATTAAAGTCTGGGGAGATACATCCATAACCCCATTTCTCGCCCGTTATTCTTCTGTAATTTCAGCAAAATATGCAGCTAAATTGGTATACCATGCACAATTGATAAAACGCCCTACAATCGTCTTTTTCAGCAATCCTCATCAATTTAAGACGATACTCTCGAACAAATTAATCCCACGCTTAGAAAAGTTACATTATTCTGTAAAAATGTGGGAATCTCACCAAAGCAACACATTTTCTTATATAATAAAATGGCTGGAAAATCTCAACAAAATGAAAAATGAATCCAAAAAAACATCTTTTGATGCGAAGAAGTATATTTTATTAGTAGATCTTTCTCAAATTTCTCTTGCTGAACTTTTACACATATTACCCTACTTTGATGTGTTCTCTTTCATTTCTTTCCCATTTGAATCTTCGACTCTTCGACTTCTTCGCCGTAATAAATACTTAACACGTAAATATGATGCACGAATGGCTCAAATTTATTCTTCATCTCAAGCATTTTTCAAAATACATGCAATTTGTTCTTATGCCCCATTTAACAATTCTCAACACGCAATACTACTATTTTATGACGGCCAGATTCTTGAATATCAAAAACATCTATTACCTTGGGTTTATCAATTCATCACTTTTATCCCCCCTTCAGCTCAAGAATTATCTGCAGAAGCGAAACAACTTTTTCAAGTAAATGCACCATGAAACGTGTTTTTAAAGAAATAATCGAAAAAAATTTAATATATTCTATATTTTTTTAATCACTATCAAAAATGTATCAGTAACCTTGGGGCGTATTGTATAGTGGTTATTACGCCGCACTTACACTGCGGAGGTCTCCTGTTCAATTCAGGATACGCCCACTTATTTATAAATTAATTTTTCATCAAATAATTCATATTAATTACAGATTTATTCTTGTTTTAGGAACTTATTTATTTCAAATTATTTTTTTATCATACATAATTATTAATCGTTCAATTCTTAATAACCGCCATTTTTGTCATCTGTACACCAATTTTTTCTACAATTGCTAATTTTATAGGCGTTAGACATGCAATTTTATGCCAGTGGGACTGAAAAGAATATTTTGGCCCAAAATGAACATAAGTAAATTTAATAATTACCTGCAGTAAAATTTTGACTCTAAATTATTTAGATGCTTCTAAATAAGGAAGAAAAAAAAAGTGATAATAATAAAAAATATAGAAAGATAACCCTGAAAGGTGTAGACTACTTTCAAAAATGGGCTGTCTATTATCAATATTTTTCCCAGTAGCACTGAAAAAGATGAATTCGATGATAATTTAAGAGAATTCAATTTGGATGAAAATAATAAGGATGAACCTCCTGCAATTCCCGAAATGTTGGTTCGGATTGTGATAGAAGATGCCCGCAGTTTCTTTTTACTGCGAAATCAACCGGAAATGAAGGGTTTAAGTATAAAAGAATCGATCACAAAAATGGCGAAATGGCTGAGGGCTGAAAAATTGGCAGGTCATGAAGGAACGAAATTTTTAGGAATAGGATATAAAATTCCATCCTATAATTCAAATGATAAAGTTACAATTGCCAGCCAAACTCGAATAAAAAACATAATTGATGCGTTCGGAGTAATGCTCGATAAAAAAGGTGTTCCGATGGTAGACGAAAACGGCGAAATAATGTTTAACAGCCTCCTCGACCAATGGTATGAAAACATCGAAAACTCCATGCAGAATTTCGCCGATCCCAGTAAATTCAGAATGATTTGCGAATGCATCAACACTATTATTCGCCTTAACGATTATTTTCAGAAATATTATAAAAGTTTCAACCCCGCAGCACTAAAAACGTGGAATGATTACATGGAACAAGTAAGGGCTCTGGTGCCTGAAAATTGAATCGCTGGCAATTAACAGTGATAAAAAGCGCTAAGTTTTTTAGTATTTTTTTTTATAATAGATATGGTAAAAGAATCGAAAAAAGAATGGATGCGTGAAAATAAAAATAATGGTCAATGCTAACAAAAAACCTAAAATAAAATATGATGTAATTCAAGATGGCCAGTATAAAGTAAGTATAAGCGAAGGAGATTTTAAATTTGAGTTTTTGGAAAATATCGATGAAATCACAAAAATTGTAATTTGGGATTGTCATTTTATTGACCCAATCATCGATTTTTCATTATTTAAAAAATGTAATATTATAGTCATAAGCAGGTCGGATCTCCAGGAAATTGTAAAACTACCCGTTAATATCGAAAAATTCTATATATCCAATTGCAAACAATTAAAAAAGATTGATTTAGATACCGAAAGTTATAAAAATTTGAAGAAAATAGATTTTACCAATTTTGTATTAGAAGATTGGGAATTTGTATACAATGACCAAATAACAACAGAGATTGAATTCAAGCAGGTGAATATAAATGCAAAATTAATAAAAAACATGGATAAATTTGCCATGGTCTCTTTTAGGGAATGCCATTTTATCGATGAATGTGTTGATTTTTCGCCGCTTTTAAATTGCAAAGAATTTTACATTAAAAATTGTGATCTGTGTGCTGTCTCTGGATGGCCTCCAAAAGTCGAAAAATTAGATCTATATTATTGTAAAAATCTAAGAACAATACCTATGAAGGCTGATCAATACAAATATTTAAGGAAAATCACTTTTAGGGATATCTATCTTGATG
>NZ_JBPLBG010000015.1:0-89463 GCF_054039255.1 Candidatus Harpocratesius sp. | reverse complement strand
ATTATCCATTCACGATTTGAACCACCATGACCAAACCACTCATATGCAACAATATCGCGTATAGATCTGATTGAATAATAATATTCTGTATCTTTGTTATAATATTGTAGATCACTTTTTATTTGACTTTCTGATGGCCCAATTCTGGCAATACCCACATCTATATTAACATTGGGATTAGATTCCATATAATTTACAATATCTATTGGAAAATCATAATTTCCTATTCCTGCAGTTCCTCCACTTTGATGAATAATCATATATTTTGTAACTGAATAACCAGAGACTTCAGGTTTTTGATTAATCAATTGACTAATTCTACTTTTTGAAAAATTATCATCAATGTAATTAAATCTATGAAAATTAATGCTATTAATAAAATTTTCAGACTCTTTTTTTGATAATAGCTTAATCTGATTAAGATCAAGATTAATACTTTTTTTATTACATAGTACTTGTTCCTTATTCGGTGTTAGTTGATTAAAAATTGAATGAATTCCTTCTAAATTATTTGACTGAAATAAACCCATGAATGAGAATTGAGATTCATTTTTTTCAAATGCAAAATCAATTCTTAAATAATTTGCTTGATGATGAATTTCTACAAAAAAGCCAATACTTGAATTTTCAAGATATAAATCGAATTTTTGGATTTTTTCTTGATATAAATAATTACTAATAGATATTTCAAAATTATCAAATTTGAAATTACCGAATTGAGAATAAAACATGATTTTTACTTTTTTTTCCTGAAAATTATCTAAAATTAAATTAAATGATGCTGTTTTATCTATTTTCATAGGTTGCTTATTTTCAAAATTTAATCTATAACCGATAAGGTTTCCATTTAGCAATGTTGTATTTTCCATGTTTATTCCATTTGTTTTTAAAGTTGAGGCAGAAATAAAAACGAATAATAGAATTGTTGTATAGCATATTTTTCTTTTCGCCATAATTTTTTTTTTTTTTTTCTTTATAAATTTTCGGGTTTCCTTCTAGCGAAAACTCGTTTTTGTTCAGAAAAAAGTTGTTTAATATTTTGTGGGAATAAATATATTCGCAATTAAAGGAAATGCAAACTAATTTACACTGTTAATGAATTTATTCAATAAAAGAACAAGAAATTTAGAACAGTCTACAATATTTTATGACTTTCTACATTAAATTAATCTACACACATACGATTTTAGCAATACTCTCATTTTCACTTTTAACTCTATTGCCTAATCCAAAATATTTCAATTGTTCAACATGTTGAAGATATTAATCGTTATCTTGTAAAAAGTTATGTGAACATTACTTAATAAATGAGAAAATTCACAAAGATGGTGACGAAAAAGGTGTCAAGTAGCCCACCAGAGTGATGTCGAGGCATTTTCTAGAAATTTATAAGAGAATAATGTCAAAATTCTGTTGAAATGGCGGTTAGTCAGATTTACCAAAATTACTGCAAAACAAAAATTATAGAACTGAATGCGGCATTCCATGGTAGATAACACCAGATTCGCATATTATAGAAAAAACATCCCTATAAAACACATATAATCCCATAAAATGCAGGGAATGAAGGTTGCTCGGATGTTTCAAGGTGTTTCCCTTTATGCTCAAAATATCCATATCGATAGTGATTTTCATTCTCTTATGAAAGGGAGATATCAAGATATAGAGGTTCCTGAATCTATTATATCGTAACAACAGATCGTTCCATTTGTAAGGAAATTGATTTTTAACTGAGAATTCTACCGTGCTAACTCGTATTAGAATTAATAATTCGTTCAATTTTTAAAGATTCATGTGTTTGTAATTGAATCTATAATAGAAAATAATTCTTTAGGAAAGAAATGAAAAAAAATAAAAACTTTAAAAGCTAAAGTTGAAAAAAAGTATTTAAATAATCTATCTAAATTTTGCTTTTTTTAATATAACAACTAAACCAATTCCAGCTAATACTGAGAGAACTACAATTCCTCCGACTTTAAATAGCGAAGTTCCAGGTAATCCAACATCATTTTTAATATCCACATAATAAGATACAAAAGTTGGATCCATGATTATGGAATATCCCTGCCAATTAAAGCACATTGAATAAATGTATGAGCTACTTATATAAGAAAAGGATGAAGCTTGTCCGACTTCTTCATCTGAATACATATATTCATATCCATAAATAGGGCTTATCGCTACTGTGTTATTATACTCTAAGCCGTCCTTTCCCCATGTATATGGCATTGTAAAATCCATAGACATCAATTCTTTGCTCTGATTTTCTAGATCGACTGTGATTTCACCATCAAATGCCATTGCAGAATCAAACTCTTCACCAGTTTCATTAACTATTTCCTCAGTTGTATCCCAAGCCATTAATTCAGTATATTGATCACTATACATGCTGTAATCAATTGTCATGGAGAGATTTTCAAAAGCAGTGATGGAATTATGAGTTTCAGGATCTGTGAAATCAGCAATATCGTGCTTTACCGCAACACTAGAACCAGTTTCACCACTTTCAAATGCAAATGAAATATTAAGATGATCAACATTACTGGCTATACTTAAGCCTCCATCAGAAGAATCGTCCATAAACCATTCATAATTGGATGCATAAGGAACTGCAAGAAAGTTCACATCTTCTAAGCAAATCCAAAATTCAGCACTATTTTCACTAATTTCAGGAATCCCCCAAACGACATTCTCAACTGAATTCAAAGTAAGCAAATATTTTTCTTCAGAGTTGCTCACGTTCATATCATAAGTTGGGTCACTTATAGAACCTTCATCAACATCTTCTACTTGCGTAAGCATCCATACTTCATCATCCCAGCAGCTTCCATTTTCATAATAAGGATCATAGGATACATCAACAACACCATTACCATTTATGTCTTCATATAGAGACATGCCAATGTAAGCAACATCTTGAGAAAGGAAAGTATATTGATTTGTCAAATTATCATAAAAACTCACCCATTGACCGATATCATATGAAAACCAAGTCCATGAATAGGTTTCATCTTCATAAGTTTCGTTTATCATCATCATTTGAGCCCATTCCCAGTCCCAATCGTACCACCAGTAATCATCATCTGAATCTGAATAAGGGGAAGTCGAAGCAGGACCTAAATTAGAAGGATCAATTAAACTTCCAAGAATAATCTCATAATTATCTGTATATTCTACGTTATACCAAGTATAATTAATGCTACCACTGTATGTTGTTGCCCATTCTTCAAAATAAACATCAATGAACCATAATCCTTCATCACCAGTTAACGATTCTTCCATTGTTGAGTACTCACCAGACTCACCAGGTTCTTCATCAGAAAAATCACCTGAAAAGCCTTCAGAGACATCTTCTGATTTAACTACACCATTATCTGAAATATCCCAATTATCAAGCCAAGAATCATCCCAATTGGTATCGTTTGAATCTGTCCAATTTTCATCCCATCCTAAAACATCAGCATTTTCATCAACATAATAATCATCATATCCTTCCCAATCAACAGCATCAAATTCGCTCCAATTATCATCATAATTTGTCAAGAAAGAACCATCAGGATCATCGTAAATATTAAAGTTCAAATATGAAAGATTTCCTGAATCATTTATAGTCATGTTATAATCGACCACAACTACAACCCAGGTGTCTTCAGTGCCGTTATTTAACCACAGCAGCTCCCAATAGGTATAATCATCTTGATATTCCCAAGTTGGAAATGTTTCGTTATACCAATAATAGGAATAATAATATTGTCCAGCAAATTCACCTTGTTTATAGGTAGAATTGTTTAAATCAGTTGTAACTTCATCACCAACACCAAGAGTTACATTCATAGTAGCGTTAATCAATAACAAACTGATTCCGCAGAAAAGAACGAACTTTATTTTTCTCATCTTAATTCAACCACCTTCAAATTACTAAATACAGTTTTTTGAAGATAATAAAAAAATAGTCAATCAGTATAAAAAGAAATGAGGACGGATTTTCCCCATCTCCAATTTATTATTTTAAAGAGCCAAAACGATAAAAAAAATAAATAAATAAAAATTGAGAATTCACTAAAAAACTAAATATTCATTTGTTTACTGCGATTGTGTATATTTTAATATAAAAGACACCATAGAGTAGACAGCAATAAAGAAAGTCAACAAGGAAATTGCCGTTAGCACCATTTTCACCATAACCTTTTTTGTAGGTTTTATATGATAATTACGAATGAACCAATCTCGAATATTATTAAAATTTTCATATGCTTCTTTTCTTTTCATATAGTAAAATGGATCTAACTTCCAAAGTTTGCCTTCATTATCCTTCCACATTATACTAATAGTCTTTTGTATTGGAATATTATAGTATCTGCGAGTTCGATATGAAAAAGTAGTCATAAATAGGTGAAGTCTCTTAATTTGTTCAGGGTAAATAAGCATAATCCCTGATGTATCTTCTTTTAAAATCTCCATATATTCAGTATAAAAGACAATTCGTTTCCACTTTATGCTTTTGAATTCTGAAGAATTTAACCCACTGTAAATTGAAAAAATTCAAAAAAATAAAAAAGTAAGAAGTAAACTTGAAATCATTATATAAAAATCAGAGATGCCAATCAAAATTTATGATAACAACATCTTAACTATATAAATCATACTTCAATCCGATGTTACTCATATGTCACAATTTTGTAATAATCCAATGAAAAAGAATTACTTAACTATATCTTAATTAAGAGTCAAGATCTTCAATTGTAGGATAAAGGAAGGATTTTCGACCCTCTTGACGCTTTTTAATTAAATCTGCTTTGATAAGTTTATCCAAATGATATTTTACGGTTTTATGGTTTTTATCAATTTTTTTTGCAATTTGATTTTGGGTCAATCCTGGCGTCGTTTGTATGATTTCTAAAATTTCCATTGTGGTTTTACTTTTCTGCAGTTTTAAATCAATATTTGATAATGGATTTTTCCCATGATAAGGAAAATACATAACATATTTACCAACAATTTCGCTCTTTATGATTTTATACCGTTCCAAGATCTCAAGGTGCCAATTTAAATTTCCTGGAGCAAGTTGGGTCTGTCGCAAAAGTTCACTGAAATGAATACCGGGATTTTCTACAATTAAATCGATCACTTTTGATCGATTTTCATTTTCTAATACATCTTCCATACTTAAACGGTGGGCACCTGTATCAAAATACATCACACGATTGAGTAAAAAGGCGCGATATTCTTGTTTAGACATCAAAATTCCGAATACAACAGCAAAGGAAAGAAAAATAATTATCAAAACATATGATATTCGCCAATTATTTTGACCAGGAATCGGGGAAAATTCAGTATTTACAGATTCAACTGTAAGAAAACTGGTGAATGTAGGATCCATTATAATTGCATATCCTTCCCAATTTCCAAAACATAAACTATAGGAATATGGAGCCATTTGTTCAGAATAATCTTTAGCCATACCAAAATTTAAATCCCCATAATGAATTGAAAAGCCATAACTAGGGGATAATGCAACAGTATTCCAATATTCTTTGTTGTTCTTCCCCCAAAGATACTTCTGTTGTAATTCCATTTGTATAATATTCGAATTATTTGCATGTATATTGACATCACCATCAACATCTACCGAAGCAAGATTGTAGGAATTCGTAGGTTCATTTAGTGAAACAATATTTGAAAATTGTGGGGAATAAACAGAATAATCCATGGTAATCCCTAATCCAGATAACATATCACCTGCAAAACTGTGATTTGTCCCATACAAAAAATCACTTAATTGATGCTTAATGCCAAATGTTGAAGCATTATTCACATTATCTAATTCAGAAGTTTGAAAAGAACATGCAATGGTCATATTCTCAAGATAAAATGATGTTGAAGAATTGTAAAGAGAAGGTGATGTACTGGTAGAATTATCATCGAACCATGATTCATTCCCCCATTCATCAATCTCATTATATAAAATCGATTCGTAATCATAACCATAAGGTTCCGATGTTAAAGTAACACCAGAAAAGGTTAAAGAAAAATTCAAATTTTGTGAATCAGGTAAATAATCAAGATTAAAAATTACATCTTGAATTGAATCAATGGTAATGTACGAAATATACTCCGACTGGTCTCGATCATAATATAAGCCATCTGGAGTTTCATTTCCACTATCTACGACATCATAAAATGCTTCAGCAATTCCATTTTGATTTGTATCATTATAAAGAGACATTCCTGTAAATGAAGTTGTCGTAATGAGAAAATCAATTGAATCACTGACTAAATCATTCCAACTCACCCATTGTGACAAATCATATGAAAACCAAGCCCATTCTGAAGTTTGATTAATAGTTTCATTAGTTTGCATCCACTGTGCAATCTCCCAATCATATTCATAACCAGACACAGGACTCCAATTTATTGAAGTAGGGTCGATTTGTTGCCCAGATTCAAGATCTATCCATTTATATTCAATTGTTCCTGTTGTTTCATCCTTCCAATCTTCCAAATATACATTAAAGAACCACCATTTTTCATCACCGTTAAGAGAATCGCGCATAATTTCATAAGCCTGCAGGTCTTGCTCATAACGATCGCTAAATCCCCAATTATTTATCCCATCTTCTTGATCTCCCCAACTTGCGTTCTCATAAAAATCAGATATTTCCATGGAAAAAGTATCATAATAGCTATCATTTGAAGAATCTCCTGTAAGATCATAATCTGGTTGTTCTAAATTGGGATCTTCATACTGCATCCAGCCATTTTGATAATTATTCCAATAATAATCTTCATAACCTTGCCAATAAATCGATTCAAATTCAGAGATATTATCTTTCCAGTTGCCTAACACACTGTTATCTGCATCTTCAAAGATTTCAAATGTAAAATATTTTGTATTTCCTCCAAATGAATAAGAAAGATTAGTGATTGTTTGTATCTCCACCCACACGTCTGAAGTCCCATTATTTAATAAAAACCAATCTGAATAAGTATAAATATCTGTGAAATTCTCTGATTCTAAAGTGAAGTTATCCCATTGATAATGATAAAATGAATTCCCAATCATTCCACTTGAATTCGACAAATCGATGAATGAAATAGTTGAAGTAAAAGGAGTAGAATTTCCATTTTCTTTCATTTGACTAAAGTTCAAAGAATTATCTTGATGCAAAGTGAGTTCATAAAGAACTGCAATATTTGAAAATCCTAAAAACATTAAATTGAGCAAGAATATTATAAAAAAGCTCTTTATCATACCTAAATGCGATTTGATAATCCCTTCACCTACCTATATGAATTATAGTTTTAGCGATTATAAGAAGTAAGGTTGAATGTTCCCCATTCTGATTTAGATGAATTTATATATAAAAAGTAAATATTTGAAAAATTCCATTTGATTTTTGGGATCTAACAAATAAAATTACTAAAATCAAGATAATGGGATTGGAGGGCTTCGATCCCTCGATTTCTGGTTAGCCTAGTGATAAATGCGGTTATTTCGTGGTATGCTCGTTGTATGCATTTATTTCATATAAGACCAGCGCTTTGGACCGGGCTAAGCAACAATCCCAAAAATGAAATTATTTCTTAAGAGTATTAAGATGAGAAGCACAGAAAAAATTAAAAATTTTATGGAACTGAGATGGAAAAATGATCAATATATTATATAAAAAGAATTATCTCAACTGCCGATTGTAAAAAAAAATCGTTTTTTATTATAAAAATATTTTAACTCTAGTGCCTAAATGTTCATTAGAGAAAAAAAATCGGGTTATAGAAAAAGAAAAGGATTGATAATCATGTCAGAAATGTTAACTGACCTTTTACAGAATATTTACTCACGGATTTCCCAGTTAGGAAAAGTTATTCAAAATTTGCAAGTAAGTATTGATAGTTTAAATCAGAATTTGATTGATCGGGTTGATTCGCTTGTTAATTCGATCCACTCAATGACAGAAAGTGTAGAAAGAGAAGGAGAAGCCCAACATTTAATCTTTCAGCAAATTGGGGAAACAATTGTGAAGGAGATTGCTAAATTTAGGGAAAAAATAGGATTAAAAGATTTAGATGAGGTTTTGGAGAGATTAAAGAAAATTGCAGAAACTTCTGAAGAAGCATTAAAACCTGAAACAGTAGACATACTTTTGAAAGAAGTATTAGAAGGTGTAAGGGGTTTGAAGAAAAGTAACTTAAAAAGTGATGATACTGAATCATCAGAAAGTCTTTTAGAGAAAGTAGATTCTTCTTTATCCAATCCAATTGAGAGTAAATCGAGTATGTCAAATGAAACCCCAATTCCTCAATCAAAATTCGATATTTCCAAGAATCAGTCTCCAGATTTGAAAATTCCCAAACCAAGTGAAAAGAAAAAGCCACCAAAGATTAATCCACCACCAGGAATGAATCCTCCTCCAAAATAGTAAAATAAAATTAAATATGAAGTGAAGAAAAATGGCAGAAAATAATGATATTTTACAGCAAATCTCCAACCAAATCAACCAGATAACTCAGAATTTGGATGGAACAATTGCACAAATTGAAGCACTCAACAGAAGAATTGAGCAAAACTCCAAAAATATTACTGAAAGTTTGACAAATGTTAATGAAAACATGCGTTTAATTATTGAAGTAATTAAGAAAGGCAGAGCAAATACTCAAGAAGATCTAGAAAAAATTCATTCCCAAGTTGCAGATGAAATTCAAAAATTATGGGATGAAAAATCACTAGAATCAATTACAAAAGAGGAATTGGATGCAATTGAAAAACTAAAGAACATAAACAAAGCTGTGGGTGAAAATCTTTATATGAGTCAATTATTAGCGATAATTCAATCTTTGCAAGATATTACAAGCAGAGCACTTACAGTTAAAGCTAAAAAGAGTAAATAATTAATCTTATTTTTTAACTCCATTTTCAAGAGTGATTAAGATTTTTTCACGAATATTTTTTAAGTGGATATTCCATTCTTAACTTGAGTTGAATAGAAATCATGACGTTAGGTGCCTTCTTTCTAGTAGTCGATCAAAATGCAAAGATACGCAAAAAGATTGTGTATAACGCTCCAAATACACCCTATATATATTTAAATGATAATGAATTACTGAAAATTCGCATGGGACATTCTGATAAACAATTTGTGCTAACAATTTTGCCAAATTATCAATTTTATTCGTATAAAAAGGAAGTTCGCGAAAAACGAGTTACCATTCAATTAATTACAGGCGTAATTATCGGAAAAGAAGAAGATACTGCAATTCATCGTGAACCTCTAAAGATGTGCATGGAACAATTTATTGATCGATATACTGAAAGTGATGATGTTCTAAAACCCTTAATGCAAGAAGCATTTTCAAAATACTTTGATCAGCCTGAATTAATATTAGATAAGCAAGAAGTAGAAGCACGATTATCAAATAGAATAAAAGATTTAAATAGACAAGGTAAATTTGACGAAGCAGCAAAATTGTTGGATAAAATTAAGAAAATTCCAAAAAAACTCTATCGAGCACATGATTTAGCAGAAAATTCATTAAGACGTAAAGATTTCGAAAAGGCACAAAAAGAATATGAAAATGCCAAGAATTTTGCAAAAGAACTGGATGAAGAAGAATTGGTCAAAATGTATACCAGTAAAATAGCTTTTGTTAAAAGAATCCCTGCATTATTAAAAAAACGAGAAGAATTGGTAGAAAAAGCAATGAAAGGGCTCAGAACGGATAATTTTAAAAAAGCACAAATTAATTTTATGAAAGCAGCTGAAGTTTCAGAAGAATTGATGGATGCACGACGAGCTGAGGAATACGCGTTAAAAGCTCGCGCTTTGGCAGAATATGTTAATGTGGATCGACAATTTTCATCATAGATACCAGATTTTCTTTATAATTCATAATTATTTATTATTTTTGTGATTTCAGTTAATTTCTTCAGAAATCCCAATCTTTCTTTCTAATAAAATGATAAACTAATTTACACTTTAATTAATTAGTAAAGACGAGGAAGATAATGAAAAAAATTGGGTTAATTACGGATTTTGGAACTCGTGGATCCCATTATGTGGCAGAAATGAAAGGAGTTGCCCTTCAAATAAATCCAGAGGTGAAAATCATCGATATTACTCATGCAATCACTCCTTTTTCTATTCGTGAAGCAGCTTATGTCTTGCGTACGGTTTATGATACTTTCCCCAAAGGAACAATATTTGTCAACGTGGTTGATCCTGGAGTAGGTTCAAGCAGAAATCTTTTAGCAATTCAAACCATCGATGACTACATTCTGATTGGACCTGATAATGGTATTTTTTCTTATTTTCAATCACATAATCTGATTGCTGTAATATTGAAAATTGAAGAAGAAGAATTCTTCTATCCTCCATTTGCAGAAATGATAAAAGAACGGAGAAAACATTTAGAAAGTGTAAAAGATATAGAAAATGAAGTGCAAGTTCCAGAAGCAGTAAATATCGAGTATATACAACTAGGTGAATCTGCTGTGAATCCTAACGTAGACTTAAGTAAGAAGCAGGAGAAAGAATTGTGGGCAGGAACATTTCATGGACGTGATATTATGATGCCCGTTGCAGCGCACTTGGCAGGAGGATTGGAATTATTCAGCGTGGGAAGTATTCAAGAAGAAATTATTCTATTAGAAGATTTAGAACCAAAATTAAGCAAAGATGGTCGTTTTATCACGGGAAAAATCCAGTACTGCGACGGATTCGGGAATTTAATTACCAATATACCAAGTGCATGGTTTTTTACACAATTAAAGCGCACAGCACCTTTTGTCCACCTTCATTTCAAAAATAAAGAATACAAGATGGAAGTTTCTCAGATTTTTGCAGGTCATTCACCAGATCAACTATTACTGGTTGAAGGTTCAAGTGGATTTATGGAAATTGCAATTAATCAAGCATCTGCTCAAGCAAAATTGGGAATAAAATTGGATGATGAAATAAAAATAGAATTACTTGGAGGATTATTTAGTGAATTTACCCCCCAATTTTAGCCAAAAACCACCTTGCAAAAGAAAGAAGCTATTTGCTTGCTTTAATCCTAAAGATCTGCCAAAATTTCATACGGGGAAATTATCTTCCTTTGTTTTTGGAAAAACATTAAATGATATTAGAGATAATCATATCGCTCATCTTTATTTTAGAATTTTTGCTTGGTCTACTAAAGGTAGTTTATATATCATTCCAAATATTTCTCAAAATAGCATGCAAGAAGGTTTAAAACAGACAATTATGACAGATTCTGCTCATGGATATGTAATATATAGTCCAACAATCTCATTTGAAAATATCGCAGCTGATGCTTGGCAGAATTTTTCCGAATGCTTAAATTCATCTAAAATTTATGGGCGTTTATATGATTTCCATATTGAACAAGATAAAAATGGAGTTGTTGCAGCGGTGTATTCTTTTATTGCATTACTTAAAGAAAACTTAACGCAATTTAATTCTAATTTAAGTTCAAAATCAAGTAAGATTACAAATTTAACCGCTAAGGTAATTCCAATTAAAGAGGCGGAACAATTTTTCAATCAACATCCAATTGATTCTATTTGTAAATACTATTGGCAGAAAATGATACATGAAAATATTTTTTATTCATTGCAGCGCGAATATCAAAGAGAAGCTGAAGCACAAAATCAATTTCAGAAAAAAAAAATGCAGATAGACATAAAAAAAAAAAAAAATCAACAATCAACTAAAGATAGAAGAGATGAATCAAGAAATTTATTAAACACAACCAATAAAATAGGTTTATTTATTGGTCGTTTTCAACCATTCCATTTAGGACATTTGCAGGTTATCAAAAATGCTTTGACTCAAGTAAAAATCTTAAAAATTGGAATAGGATCTTCTCAATATCACTCCACCCCTCAAAACCCATTTACATATCATGAGCGCTTGCAAATGATTCGGGCAGCATTAGAAGAAGCAGATATTCCATCTCAAAATATTCAAGTTTTTCCAATTCCTGATAAACATAACGCTGATTTATGGGTGCAGACAGTTTTTAATATTGTAGGCAATTTTGATATTTTCTTTTCAAACAGTGCTTGGACGCGCCAATTATTCCAAAAGCATGGAAAAACAGTCGCACCACTTCAGAAATATGAATTTGAACAATTTAATGGAACATTCATTCGAAATTGTATCCAAAATGGAGAACAAATTTCCAATCTTGTTCCTACAGCAGTAGAAAACTATATTAAATCAAACATTAAGAATTTTTCAAAACGATTCTCTTTTAATGAGGAAATAGACACTTAGCATTAGATTTTTCACACTTATTCGCTTTCATCTTATGGTAAATTCATAGATTCAATAAGTTCTTTCCCTTTAATTTTTTGAAGTTGCTTTTCTAAAAATAGTCGTGTAAAATAGTTATAAACAATTGAAAATGCCATAGAAGGGGATAAATATGTATTCTTATTGCTCCAATACAATTTTGAAATCGAATGTTAAATGATTCAAATCATTCAATGAAGTGTTATCTAACTACCATTCTTTAAATGAAATTTGTGATATACGTACTCTTGCACATATATTAGCAATTCAAAGATTTGTAGAAGCACCAAAATTACGTGGGATATTTCCTTGATTTTATTTCTTCTCTTTTTTTCTTTGGGCAAAATTGTAAAATTCTATTTCTTAAATTCATCCTAACTATTTAACAATGAAAAGAATGCTAATCAACACTTCAGAAATGAAAAAAAAAGTAAATTACATTAAAATTGTTGAAAAAAATGAAAAAAAACTTTAATTCTTACATTCAGTTATGTAATTAATATGCTGGATCTTACCGATGAACTCATAGAATTGGTACAAATAGTAATTTCTGAATTAACTTCAAAACATATGACTTTAGCAGTAGCAGAATCTGCAACTGGAGGATATTTAAGCCATATATTAACCAGTGTCGATGGCAGTTCCAAAGTATTTGTTGGAGGAGTAGTTGCCTATTCTGCATACGTAAAAAATTCAATTTTTCAAGTAGATTTTGATATTATAAATGATTATGGTGCAATTTCAGCTGAGACAACAAAAGCATTATTAGATGGTCTTAAAAAGCAAATTAGCACAGATCTTCGAATTGCAATTACTGGTGTTGCAGGATCTTACACGATGGATGGAAAACCCCGAGGTTTAATGTATATTGGTTTAGGAACGCCAACTTGCGACAAAATTGAAGAAGTTCAATTCCATGGTTCACGATTAGCAATTAAGCAACAGACAGTTAAGCGAACATTAGAATTCTTGTTGGAAGAGGTCGAAAACCTATAAATTTTTTTCTAGTTCCTATCTTAATATTAATATTAGAGTTGTGCAAATTCTATAAGTGACGATTTTAAAATGGATTTAAATGAAATCTATTCAATTGATTGGTTTAAAAGAGTTAAAAAAATGGAAAAAGACTCCGCAAAAATAATGGTAGAAACAATATATGATCAATTTGGTAAAACGTCTTATTTGGATCTAGGTGCTGGACCATGTTTGCATTCAAATGGATTGGCAAATCGTGGAGGAGATGTAGTTGCTGTAGATGGCTCCATTCATTCTTTAGCGTTTATTTCGAAAAAAGTAAAATTTATTCTTCAAGATTTAACTCAACCTTTTAACTTAAAACAAAAATTCAATATTGTTCTATGTTTTGAAGTTATTGAACATATAGATGAAAAATATGAACAAACAGTTACAGATAATATTGTAAACAACTGTCAAGATACAATAATTATGACTTGTGCTATTCCTGGTCAAAAAGGTAGAAACCATGTCAATTTAAAACCATTAAAATATTGGAAATCAATCTTTATTGAAAAATATAAATTAAAATTAAGAAAAGATTTGTGTTTAGCATGGAAAGAACAATGGGAAAAAAAAGGAGTTCTTCCATTTTATATAAATAATTTATTAATTTTTCAGAAATAATAAAAGAATAGAAGTGATAGAATAAAAAAAATGAAAAATGAAAACCTAATTCGCAAAAAGCCATATATTTGGCAAATTGAACTCACAAATCATTGTTTTTTTCAATGTATAGGATGCCCTTATCAGTATATGCAACGAAAAAAAGGCTTTATGGATTTTCATACATTTAAAGAATGTATTTATGCAATAAAAGACATCCAAAAAGAAATTCGCCCAGTTGGTTTACATCATTTTGGAGAGCCAACACTTCATAAGGATCTCGTTAAATATGTTCAATTTGCATCTGAAAATGAAGTACCAACTAGTTTTTCTTGTAATCCACAATTTTTATCAAAAGAAACAATGAAAGGATTGCTTAATGCCAATTTGAATCGTATTGTATTAAGTCTTGATGCCTTAGATGAAGATACGCTTAAAAAAATTAAGGGAAAAAATGCAAATTACGAATTAACTATAAAAAACATTAGGTTATTTTTAAAATTAAAAAAAGAATCCCAAAATAATTGTGAAATAAGAATTCAAATGGTTGCTTACAAATTGAATCAAAAAGATTGGAAACAATTTTTAAAAATGTGGGAGAATGAAGATTGTTATGCATATATAAAAGGATATGATTATTGGTCCATCCCAAAATTGAATGAATTTAGTGCAAAATCACTAAATGTATTCTGTGATTTTCCTTTTAATTCAATAGTAGTATTATGGGATGGAAGAATTGTCCCTTGTTGTCATGACTTTGATGGAAAATTAGTTATGGGGTCAATATTTGATGGAATTGAGAATGTATGGAAAAATGAAAAATACACAGCATTTAGAGAGAAATTTGTAAATAATAAATTTTTTCCAGATTTTTTATGTTCTAAATGCTCGTTTAATCCATATCGACAAAAAAAAGGAATATCATGAAAATGAAACATATTAAAATCGTTGAATTAATGGCAGATTATAATTTGGGATATAATTCGCTTTTTTTTGGCCAATTTTCACTTATACAAGATCACATAAAACACTGGAAAATGATTAATATTGGAAGAAAAGAGATCCCTATAAAGTTCTATTTTATAGGTTCTAATGTTTCAGGAAAAAATGCAATAAAGATTAAAAACCCAATTACAAATAAGGAAGCATATCTTAAACCCATCTTAGATTTATGTAAAGAACAAGAACCTGTTTTCGTAGTTTCTCATTTTATTCATAAAGAAGCACCCTCTCTACTCTGTCTTAACAAAGTAAAATTAAAATATAAAAATTTCTTTCTAATTATTATTTTACATTGTACGCAAAATGAATTTTTAATGCCATGGCTGAAAAAAAATCAAATTCAAGATAAACGCTTAGAAGAATCTTTTTTTCGTTCTTTAGAATTTCGCAATTCTGTATATCGCCTTTCTAAACAGAATATTTCTGATAAATTCATTGCTGTTAGTAAGAAAACAAAGGAGTCTTATTTACATGATCCAAATAATAAACTTATCCAAGAAGGCAAAATTATTGAAATTTTTAATGGTGTTTCAGAAAAACATTACACAATTATTAAGAAAAAGAAAATAAGTGAATATAGAAGAAATTTAAGAATAGAAGAAGGAACTTTTATAGGTTGTACAATTAGGTGGACACATACAAAGGGAAAAGATATACTTGAAGCTTTTTTAGATCTTTTAGAACAAAGTATTCAAAATCATAAATTTCATTTTTTTTTCCCTGTAATAATACATGATCAAGTATTTGAGTTAATTAAAAAAATCCCTGAAAAGTATCCATTATTATACCAAAATAATAGGATCCATGGATTTTTAGATATTTCTCGAATTGTAAATTCAGTTTTTCCTGTAGATCTCGAACAAATAAAGAAAAACTATCAAGATGAATTGCAAAAATATTCAGAATCATTTATTCAGATATTTAATAAAATCTTTATTGGATTTATTAAATTTCCTATTTACCAAATTTTAGATATTTATATTCGCCCTTCAATTGCAGAAGCATTTGGATTAGGAACAGTAGAATCATATCTATGCGGAGTCCCTGTCATTGCTAGCGATAGGGGGGGATGTAGAACATTAGTTGATTCAAAATATCAAATTCATCTTAATCAAAATATCAAAATTAAAAACATTATCAAAGAATTTAGAACTGAAAATTATTTCTTTCATATTAAACAAGCAGCAATACAATTGCTTAACCTAGTCTATCAATTAGAGAAAAACAAATTAGATAAGAAAAAGCTACGTAATCGAATGATTCGATCTGGTTATACAACTAATGACATGTTAAAGCAATATTCAAAATTATTCGTTAAATTAATGAAGAACAGAGGAATTCTAAATGATTTATAGAATTGCAAAAGCGAGTAAAGGAAGTAAAGGAATAATAGCTGTATATGATTCCTGGATAGATGATGGAAAACAAGATATCAAAATTTTAATTAATTCAAAAAATCAAGATATAAGAATTCTTTTTTTAAGAAGTTACTTCGCTGTTTATTATAGTTTATTTTATTCTAGGATAATTAAATATATAAAGCATATAGACATCGTGTGTGGTTGGGAGATCGAAAAAATATACATGTTATTCAAGCCTTTGAATCCAAATATTTATGTTATTCAAATTTCTGCAATGAATTTTAATACATTTGGATTAATAAAAAAAATTCAAAATCAAATCATGAATAATCAAATAGAAAAAAAAAATGATTTATTCATTACCATTTCAGAAAGAAAATATGATCTCAAGAATGCAAGATTACTTGTTGATTTATTAGCAAAATTAGAGAGAAAGATTCGAATTACGGGTTATGGTAGATTATCAGATGAATCTTTAGAAAAAATTGAAAAAAATCATAATATTAATTTTATTTGGAAGGGAAAAGCAAAAGTATATAATAAAGATGAAAGATACCAATTTCTCAGAGATTTAGCAGAAAGCAAGGCTGTTTTAATTACATCATATGCAGAAGGGTATTGTAAGGTGATTGGTGAAGCATTATTATTAAAAGTTCCAATATTATTATATGCAAAAATTCTAACAGAAAATTGGGTACATCTGAGTCATAATAATTGTGTATTATTTATTCCAGATGATTTTGAAATAAAACTGAATTATATCTTAAATCATCAATTTCAATTCAAATACCCAAGAATAAACGAAGGTAATGCATATTTACAGAAAGAACTTAAGAAATATTTTAAGAAAAATAAAATACCTTTACCAAAGACTTGGTTTCCTTTAGGTTTTGCAGCAATTAATAAGAATTATGTAAAATTACGAGAAACTGAATAAATTTCAACAAAACTTTTATTTTTTTTATGACCTTTCATATAAATCTTCACCATTTAAATGAGGAGTATTATATCAGAGTGCTAGATGAGGGAGAAAAATTACCGTGAAACTTCATGATTTTTTTTATGAATCTTATTATTCTGGTAAATAACATTCCTTTTTTTAACTCAGTAAAATTTTTCCAATATTTCTTTTTTTTTCTTCTAATTTTTGCATCTATTAAAGTAATCTCATTAAAATATGAAAGTGTGTGAATTCCATCAATTTTAGAAGAAATCTGCTCAGGATTTATAATTTTAAAGATTTTTTCTCTAAAAACAAAAGGGTTCAATTCAATAATTTGATTCAATATAATTCTATAGCCATAGCTTTTTGAGCAGTCTTGTGAAGGTCGAATTAACTGATTTCTATAAAAAAAAGGTTTTCCTGCAGAACGAGATGTCTGAATATCTATTTTTACTGGATTTTGTTTGTGGGGTATCCATTGTCCAAAAAGATCATTGGAATAAAAGATAAATAATTTAGTTGGAGGTGAACCTTTTTCCTTTAAGCAACAGAACAACCACCATCGATTTTGATATTTAAAAATAGTAGGATCAACAGAGGAAAAATTTTCAATTAGAACTTTTTTTTTATTTAATTTGTTAAAATCATCCTCAAATTGGTATAAAATAATTTTATTCTGCTGAGATGTTTCAGGGATACAATAAATCATATGTTCATGTTGAAAAATATAAGGATACGAATAATGAAAGATTGAATTATTGGAATTATGATTAATAATTTTTATTTTTTCAATTTCTGAAGTTTTAATTTCCGCAGATTGTCTAAATATGTCAAATTTGGAAAGATGCCCTAAATAACTGGATGGATTTAGAGATTCAACAACAACAATTTCTCGATTCTCAATTTTAATTCCAAAAGGATCAGCAAGAATATAATTATCGGGATTTTTTATCCAATGGATGGTTTGATGGAATAAATTTTCCACGAATGCTTGAATTGGTGAGTCCATTATTCCAATAGACCAGTAATCATAAAATATTCGTCTATTAATGTAAAATTTTATTTTATAATAAATATTAGTAAGAATAAATCTAAGAAATACCCCATTTTTAGGATTCTCCAAATAATAATGGTTTTTATTTGGAGTTGGCATTATTTTTTGACAATTAATTCTATTATTAAAAAATAAATCATTGTTTTTAATTTTTAAGCAAATTTGATATGGCAATTTAGCACTTTCAAATAATATTTGAGTACAATTTTTATAGAATGAAGTAAAATTTGTTTTTAATTTAATTTGGTTCAATAATATTGTTAAATTAGGAATTTTGGTCAATTTTTTTAAGGAAACTACAGTTATAGGATCGCTAAACACAAATTCCCAAAAACTTAGCATATTATTTGGATATTTTAAAGAATTACAATAAAAAAAAGCCCATACTCCATATTGAGGTAAATCAAGTATTTCACTAGGAATCTCAACAATTCCCAATTTTAAGATAAACAACATTTGGTTATTCATAATTGAATTAACTAAATCAGATATGCTTTCAATAATACATATCTGATCTTTTAAAAATAAAGGAATTTCTAGTTTTTCATATAAATCAGTATAGAATTCGAAATATTTCTTAAAAATAGTATAAAAATTATTATTTTTTCTACGTTCTCTCTTTTTGTTTTGATCAAATTTAATCATATATATTTTACTTAATTCGATATCTTGTAATAATAAAAGATATTCTATACATTTTTTCTCCCATTTATATAAGAAATTTCGAGATAAAATTATGGCACATTTTCTTTTTTTCATTATTCTCGTATTTGCATTATTATTTTGTGGGGATCAAGAATTTCTTCTTCTTTTAATTCAAGATATGAATCGATAAGTTGACCATTAAGATTTAAAGCATAAGATCGTCGAACTAAAAAAACTTGATTTATAAAATCACTACAACATTTTGGTGCATTTATGAAATTTTCAAGATTTAATTTTTCTTTTGGAGTTTTAAGATTGTTCACTTCCTTTTTTGATAAAATAATCATTTCTTCATAAATATAATTTTTAAAATTGTTATTGGTTATCTGAATTCTGTATGTTTTTCCCCAATTTATTTCACTATATGGGCTTTCTTTTAATACATATACTTCTTGATTCTCCTCAGAATTAAATTTTCCTAACAACACAGCACCTAATGTATTACTTGTTCTGGAATTAGCAATTATTTTTTTTTCCTCATTAAACTTTGAAAAATCAGCGGGAAGAAAAATACTTAACAATTTATCGGCTGGAATTTTAATTTTATGTGTAATTGAATAAAATGGAACTGGACAAACCATTTCTGAGATATGATCTTTCAAGAAACTTCCAGTTACATATCCACCTTCTAAGCCATTTATTCGATCATCTAGTATTTTTAGGAACATTTCAAATTTTCCTGGAAATGGAACAGATTTTTCTTTTATATCAAATGGTAAATATAATTGAGAATTTTGAAATGTATTATAAAAAAAACTGACTCCTGCAATATTTCGGTTTTCATAATTTCTATGATCATTTTTCTGGATTTCACAAAATTTACTAAATTTTTTTAGTAAAATCACATCTTTCTTATTTAAATTATAGATTTCAATCAATTCATCAATATCATACCCATAAATACCAAAAAAATTCATTAATGAAAAATACAAAAAATCTTCAAAATACAAGCGATTTACTTGTTTTTTTTTTTGCATATAGATTTTAATGAGTGATTTTTAATAATTTAATTGGCTCATTACTATGAATAGGTATAACGAATTTTGGATTTACATGCTGAATAAAGATTTGAAGCTCTGGTTTTGATGCATGTCCTGAAGTATGAAATCGTTTAAATAAAAAATATTGTTTATTTTTAAAATTCCTTGACGAAATTTGATATTCAACCTTTTTTTTATTAAAAAAATGTTGCAGTTGAATTTCATTTTTAATGTGTTTTATTTTATGAGGGAAGCTTGTAGCACAAATATAAGTAGCTTGATTAAAAATCGGTATTTTTTTTAATAGCTTTTTTACTTCTTTTATTTCATCTCTTGAAAAAACTAAAATATAATTAAAATTTTTACTTGATAAGCCAAAAGAAGATAAAAAAGCTCTAGATTTTATATTAACGAATTGTTTTGGATTTGGATAGATATTTGGCTTTAGCTCCCAAAGTGATTTCATGTTTTCATTAATTTTTGTTGATACAATTATTTTTTTCCCCAATTCTTTTGAAATTTCAACAATTCTAAGGAAACGGCCAAAATCTAACGTAGGCAATTCTAAAAGAATAAATTTTTTTGATTTTTGCATCCATTCTTTTATTTTTATACAATTTTCTTTTTCACTTTCAATTTTATTCTCATTAATTCTTGTTCCATCACATATTAAGAGATCTATACCGTTAATAGAAAACAATTCATGTTCTGCAAGTTTTTTATCAAAACCATGAAATCTAAAATCACCAGTATATAAAATTTTGAAATCCTTATTTTTGATCACTATTGAGAGATTTCCTGGAATATTATGATCAGAATGAATAGCTTGAATTTCAAAATTTCCAAAAAAAAGTGGGACTGATTTTGGTAACACTACAAAATTTAATTTTTTCTTTTTTATTTTTGCCAATTTTTCAAGAAACATTCTCGTTTCCAAAGAACAATATATTGGGATAGACTCCTTTAGTTCCCAAATTTCATTATAATGATCTGCATGCGCATGAGTAATAATTATTATTGAATTTTCTTTAGAAATCTTTTCATTTCTATCTATTTTATTTAATATACTATGTTGATCCAAAAGATGAATAGTTTTGTTAATATCTATAAAATATTCTTTTAAAATATGCTTTTCTTTTGAACACTTTCCATAATCTAAATAAATTTGATAATTTTCATCTCGAAGTAAAATTTTATTAGCACCAAGAGTATTTCCTCCGCAAATTATCTGTAATTTAATAGCCCCCACCGATTTTTTACAATTTATAAAAATAAATTTTGCTAGAACCTTCTGATTTTAAAGTAAAACCATGAGATTTCAAAATTTTTTTAGCTATTTTAAAACGGCGATTAATATCGTTAACCTTTGGAGTAAAATAATAAGAAGCTGCCTTTTCCATATCAGAATAAGAAAAAATAAATCCATAATTGAAGTTTTGATTAATTATATAATCCATACTCTCTTGAAATTCTTCATAAGTTTCACTAGGAAATCCTATAATAAAATGACAGCCAATTGAAATATTCAATGATCGTAAACAAGAAATTGCTTCAGAAACATCTTCAATGCAATATCCTCTCTTCATCATTTTTAATATTCTATTATTTGCAGATTGGATTCCAATAAGCATGTCTGAAATTTTCGAATTTTTTAGATATTTTAATTTATGGAGATATTTAACTAACCATTTTGCATTAATTTCCAATAATCTTAGGTTAAAGGGTTTATCTTCAACAAGTGATAAACTTTTTACCAATTCAATGAAATTTGAGCCAATATCTATACCATAGGAGCCAATATCATCTCCAACAATTCTAAAGCTTTTTATATTATTTGCTAATCCAATTTTTATATCTTCAAGACATTTTTCGAGAGGTCGACTTTTAAATTTACCAACAGCCAATTTATCTACACAATAAGAGCAATTACCAATACAACCACTACAAACCCAGATATCTTTATTGCCTTTACTTTCAAATGGTATTTCTCTAATTGATGAAGAATATAATTTTTCTCCTTTAAATATAGGATTGACTTTTTCAGGATAAATTTCTAAAATGCATCCTGCCACAATTAGTTTTTGTGTAAATCTCTCTTGAAATTCTTTGATCATCTTAAGACTTAGATTCTTTTGATTATTGTTAAATGCACAAGTAAACAAGACAATTTTATCAGAATCATTATATGAACTAACAAGAATTACACCTTGATCACGAAGATATTGCCGATATCTTGCAACATCAATAATCCTTCTTCGAGGACAAACCCCAAGAGTATCAGTATCAATGTAGAATTTTGTTGGAATTATTTAGACTCTCCTGAATTCGGTTATTTTGTATAATAATATTTCTTGCACAAGAATTCATACATATTTCAGAATTTTCATTTAATAAATTCTTTCTAATAATTAATGCTCTTAATTCTTCTAATAAGTGAGGATTTTCTTTAAATTTTCTTTTTTTGTTAACATTGTATGACAAAATTGGTTTTCCTCTTGCTCTTTTTGCCCATAAACAAGAGTAAATATTAAAATTTTGATCAAAAATGATTTGGGACTTCATTATATAACAATCTTTAAAAGAAATCTTAGGATAATATAAACCTCTCTCTGAAAGTAAAAAATCATCATCATTTTTTCCAAAAATATAAGCATTCTTACCCAACCATGACATTTTATATTTCTTACTTAAAATTTTAATTTTTGGAATTATCTTTTCTTGATAATGTTTAATTTGAGATCTTGAACAAAAATAAGATGAATTGTATTTATTCCGAATAGGAATTAAATGCACATCATCTACTTTTAATTCACCAAAAAATTCAAGATCATTTGGAATATCATTAATATTTTCATTTGTTACAATGCGATTAATGAAAATTGCAATCTTTTTTTGATTATTTTCTCTTTCATAGACTGCTTTTTTAATAAAATTTACTGCACTTTCCCAGACACCCTTTTTTCCTCGAATTTCATCATGTTTTTGGGCATTACTGCTATCTAATGAAATTCGTAACTTTAATGGAGTCGCATTTAATAATCGATTTACATATTCAGGATTGGATAAATTCAAAGTAGCCCCATTTGTTCCTAAAGTAATTATATACCCTAAATCTTTTGCAATATTCATAATATCTGGAAGATTAGGAACTAAAGTAGGTTCACCCAATCCCATGATATCAAAAAATAATGCACCTAAATTCTTCGCTTGTTTGATCACATGAATTAATTCATCCATATCTACAGTAGTTTTCTTATTAGACAAAAGATTACAGTGTTGACAATTTAAATTACATAATTCTGTAATAAAAATACCCAATCGTCTTAGTGGTGGAACAGAATTATTTTTCTTTGATTGAATTACTTCGTGTGAAATTAAATCTAAATCATCCCAATAATCACATATATTCAAATAATAAGATTCATTTTTTCTGATATTTATTGATTTTTGAGCATTACAATTTAATTCTGAATAATGAGATGATTTTTTATATATAGGGATAAAGTGTTCAATTGTCATTTTGATTATTTCCTTTCCATTAAAATATATTTACGTTTACCACCTAAATCAAATTCTTGTATTTGAAAATATTTTTCTGCAGCTTGAAGTATTTGATTTTTATTATATTGCTTTATATAAAAATCGTTTATTTTTTTTTCCAATAATATCTTCTTGAAATTTTCTGAAATTTCTAAATCATTTGCAAAAAGTAAAGTTTTCTTTGTGATTTTTGAAAACATTCCAAATAGATCTTCATGAGAAAAAACTCCAGGAGTTCCATAATAAGAACCAAAATATAAATAATGGTAGCAATGAAATACAAAGACTAAATCTGCAGATTTTATTATATTTTGTATAATTTGAAAAGAACCATGAAACACCACTCCAGGTAACTTTAAATAATTAATTACAGATCTCGAGATATCCACCATATCTTCTGCAGCATCAATACCAATAGCTCTTTCAAGGTGAAACCGTTTTATAGCCCAAGATAAAAACATCCCTTTTGCACAACATATATCAATAAAGGATTTCCAATTTTTCTTTGGTAAAATTGTTTCTATTTCTTGAATTCTTTTAGCAGCTTTGGAATCAAAGAATAGATGGTTATCTGAGCAGATTCTATATTGATGATTTGATGGATACTTAATATTTTTTAGTTGTTTGTTAAGATCTTCTCTATTTAGTTTTTTTTTAAATCCAGAATGTGCAATTAAAATAGATTTAGCTAAAAAATATCGTTGCTCCCAAGAAAGTTTTTTGTTCTCAATAAAATAAAAATTTGGATGTTTTTGCCAAATATTCAACAATATTTTTTCAAATGTCTTCGCTTTTTTTAAGGAAGGTCTGTTATATTTAAAAGAGTAATCATTATAAATAGATTCCTTAAATATTGCTGTTGATTGCATGAATATAACACAATCATACTTAGAATACTCTTTTTCGTAATTAGTATCAATATATTTTAAGAAATCATCTTTTTTATTCCCAGAATACTGCCAAAATGCTAAAATATCTAAAGTACCTCTATGAATTAAAAGAATTCTATCATCATCTTCATTAACTTTATTCTCAATACATTCTTCTAATTTTGTCTGGAATTGGTAAGCATATACTTCAAAATCATCTGAATCTAAACAAAAACCTGTTTGTCGAGTTAATGGTCCAATTTCTGGAAGATATAAAATTCTCTTTCGAAATTCCTTCTCATTTTTCAATCTTTCTATAAATAAAGTTTTTCCTGCACCCCATGCACCTGTCACCAATATTTTATTTCTACGATTTTGCTTCATTTGTGATATTCTCAGTGTTGATTTTACTTTTATACTCTTAATTTCGTATGTTATTTTTTTCTTGAAAAATTTTCTTTATTTTCCGTAAAGAATTTTGAAATAAATTAACAACTAAAAAAAAAGTTAGGGATTACATATATTTCTATATTTTTAAATTCAGAAATTTATAATGACTTAGAGCAATTAGATTCAATTAATTTATACTACTAAAAATTTTGTGATAATTTTTTAAATGACATCTGATACTTTTATTTTTTATAAATGTCTCATTCTTTTACCTTTAAAAATTCAAGATACTTCTATATAATAATTATAAATAACAAAAAAAGTATTAGAAGAAAAACTTATTCACACCATGCAGGAAAAACTATGGTTATAATTTAAACTTCTCTTTATTTTATATGGTTTCTTGAGTGTTGTTCACTCAAAACGACCAACTATCTTAATAAAGGATCAGATATGAAAAAATGGAATAGTTATGAAATGAAAGAACAAAAATCTTTAAAATAATAAAAATTGCTAGATCTTAATGAATAAAAAAATTTTTTTTTATAATAATGCATGCATTGGACGAATGATGGATAATGATCTTATACTCCAATATTTTAAAAAAAATGGATGGACACAAGCAAATGATTTACAAGGAGCAGATTTAATCCTTTTTTCTACATGTGCATATAGTTCTTATAAATCTAAAGAAAGTATTGATCTCTTAAGAAAATTAATAAAATACAAAAATAAAATGATAGTTACTGGATGTTTACCCAATATTGATAAAAAAAAATATAAAGAAATATTTAACTATCCTTTTCTCTCACCATCTAACTTATCAAAAATTGATTCTTTCTTCCCAGAACACAAAACGAAATTTGATGAAATTAAATCTTCTAACAAAATTTTAACAATTAATAAATACCAGGATAAAGTTAAATCTCGCTTTTTCATTCGAGTTTGTCGAGGATGCACAGGAACTTGTACATATTGTGCAATTCCAAAAGCAATTGGTTCAATAAAAAGTAAATTTAAAGAAGAAATTATTTCAGAGTTCCAGAAAGGTTTAGATAATAATTATAAAGACTTTTATTTTATTGCAGATGATCTTGGCTCTTATGGCTTGGATATAGGAACGAATTTTGGAGAACTTATGAAAGAAATTTCAACATTACAACCTAACGATTTTCAAATTCGTTTTAATAGCTTACATCCTGCTCATTTAGTAAAATATTTCGATCAGCTTAAGCCCTTATTTGAAAAAAAACAAATTGCACATCTTATTTGCTCAATTCAATCAGGAAATAAAAGAATTCTTCAAAAAATGAATAGATATTCAAATCTTGAAAAAATGGCAGAAACTTTTACTGAATTACTTAAAATTGCACCAAATTTAGATTTAGCAACTAATTGTATTGTTGGATTTCCAAGTGAATCTTTTGATGAATTTAATGATACTATTAAATTTATAATTCAAGCAAATTTTACTTCTGGAAGATTAATTCCGTTTTCTTCAAGAGAAGGAACACTTGCTGCAAAAATGACAGATAAGGTCTCTTCTCAAGAAATAGAAAAAAGATTGAATTTTGCTAATAAAAAATTAGAAGAATTTGGATATAAATGTGATTATCATGATAACAGATTAGCGTTCTTTAAAAATAACTACACATAACTATGAAACGCATAAAAATATGTTGAAGTTGTATTTATGATTAAAAATATTGAATTGGATGGCTCAATTGGTGAAGGTGGGGGGTCAATATTACGAGTAGCTGCAGGTTTAGCGTGTTGTCTCCAAAAGCCCCTTATTATAAATAATATTAGAGCAAATCGTAAGCAACCAGGGTTGAAATTGCAACATTTGGTTGGAATAAATTCATTGAAAGAACTCACATTTGGAACAACCTCCCCAATTTCAGTTGGCACCACTGAATTACACTTCAAACCAGGTAGTGCGCGAAAAGCAGAACTTCATATCTACATTAGAACAGCCGGTAGTGTCGGATTATTAACACAGACGCTTCAAAATGCACTGATAATTCCAAATGCACCACATTCTCAGTACATATTTCATATCCATGGAGGAGGTACATATGGACTTGGAGCACCTGGAACATCTTTTATTGAAAACGTAGTATTTCATATTTTTCGCTTGCTTGGGTACGAATGCAGGTTAAATGTTGAAAAACAAGGGTTTTATCCAAAAGGAGGCGCACAGAGCACCGTAATTATCAAACCCAAAAGTAATATAAAAGATTATAAAAGTTTAAATTGGCAATCTCGAGGAGAACTTCAAGGTATTTATGTAATGATACATGTTCATGAAAATCTACGAAAAGCCAATGTTGCTGAACGAATACGTGATGCAATTCGAAATTTTCTTCCTTCATCTATAAATGATGATAACATCCTGCATTTAGAACCTCTTTATCATTCTACTTTATCAATTGGTGTGGGAATAGATGGATGGCTTGAATATTCATCTGGAATTCGAATTGGAATTGGAACAATTTTAGGGAAAAGAGGAATCTCTTCAGAAAAATTAGGAAAGAAAATCGCTCAAGAGATACAAAAGGTCTCAAATGCATCATACACAGTAGATCCCCATGCAGCAGATCAAATTTTACCCTTTTTAATGTTAGCTAAAAGAGATTTTTCATTTACCACTCCCGAATTAACTTCACATTTTCGTACTAATATGAAAATAATTGAAACTATTTTGAATTCTCGCCCAAAAATTTCTCAGTTAGCCCATAATTTTTTAATAGCTAATCCATAATTTCTTTCTCAATAAAGCTGTAAGTTTTTTAGGGGAAAAAAATAATAGTTGTATTATTAATTGAAACGAACAATTATTTTCGTTTCTATCCCTGTGGGATCAAAACTGATTTATGTGAAAAATTATGGCCAGATGCCCCTCTTGTGGAAATGAGACCGACTTAGATGTATATATCTGCGATAACTGCGGTTACCAAATGAAAGTAGAAAAAATTGAGAGTATTCCAATATTTGCACGCCCTCAAGAACGTTGGTTTAAACCGGATCCACTTTTTAAACGACTAGCAAAAACCATCATTAAACCAAACTATGCCTTTCGAGATATAAACAAAAAGAAAGATTCATGGGGACCTCGTTTTATCCGCTTTTTCAACGGTCTTTTAACAGGTTTATGGGGAGTAGCAATATTTATGCATATAAAAACTTCATCCGAACCATTATTAAATAGAGTAATGATGGGAAGTGCATTTTTCATTGTACTTTTTATTTTTGGTTTGATTTACTGGCGTTTAACTTTTTGGCTTTATTCTCTATTTTTTGAACTTGCCGCCAATTTCAGCGTTCAGCTAGATGGGATAATTGCTATTCGATATAACGTGAAAGTCAAAAAAGGGAAATTTAGAGATTTTATCTCAGGTCGAACTCGACTAACTCGTCAGAAAAAAGATGAACTTTCACCTGAACTTCTCCAGAAAAAATATAAATACTCAAGTATACGTAAAACAGGTAAGAAAAAATTAATGAATTATGCCTACACACCATTTGTGATCGCAAATTTACTTTCATTCATAGTTCTATTAATTGGATTACCGACAATTGATGTAGGAAGCTTCTCAAATGTTTCCACATTGACACAGACCATTCAACCTTTATGGGATCGTAATTTTGTTTGGTCATTCTTAGATATTCTGCAAATTATCGCCGTCTTGTGGTCTACTGTCTTAATGTCACTTGCATTTCGAGAGATTGGAAATACTAATACCACACGTTTACTTGTTGGGAACTTAATCGTTGCAATATTAATTATTTATACAACAATTTTCCTTCGCCCAACACTTGGTTGGAATTTAGATTTGATCGCCAAATTAGGTGGAGGAAGTTAATTTTTCTAAAAATTCTTTTTCTGTTATTCTTTAACTTTTTATTTTGTTATTTATAAATTCATTTACTCATTTTTCAGATATGATTTTGATAACATCACCATAATAGAAGATAAAAAGAACTCACTATCTCAAATTTATTTGAAATTCGAATGTTTTCGCCTAGATCTTCAAAGATTGGAAATGAATCCTCACGACCGCGACCTTTAATCGAACAAAAGGCGGATTTATATTCGATTTTGCAAACAGCTAAATTTTTACAATCTCGATTTGAAAAAGGATCGATGGATACTAACTTTTACATTCGTCGTATGCGATATTTTTATCAGCAAATTCTTAATTTACAACGTGAGCTCCATTTAAATCAGGCTTCAATCCTCGATATAGTGAATGGTTTTAATGTCGAAGGAAATTTTCGGTCAATAATTTCACTGATTGCATCCACAATGGATTATAAATTCAACTCATTAGCAGAGCAATGGCAGCTAGATCCCTTTTATTTAGCTAGAGTTGCCACACAAGTAACCTCAGATTTTATAACATTGCTGGATTATTTACATATAGCGGAGGATTTGGATGAAGATTTCGTCAAAGAATTGTTACAAGCATTAATATCATCATTAAAGCAGGTTCATGGATTTGATCCATTCAGCGAACATTTAATACAATTATCACAACAACTCCCCCAATACTTTTCAGAATGCACAACTATTCCAAATCTTAGTGTTAATCAAATTAGAGAAATATACAATCAAATTGAGGAAATTGTTGCCTCAACCTTTGAACAATTTAAGCATTACTTGCATCTTAACCATTGAGATACCCAACCAAAAAATTAATAATTTATGCAGTGTTGACTTCCTTATTAAAGTTTGAAAGAATATGCTCAAACTTCATCACACTAATCAACACTAAGGTGACAGTAATGCGCGGAAATAAAAGATCTCGATCTATGGCAAGGATTCAAACCCGCCTTCCTGGTAATGGTCATACTACTCATTTTGTTCGACGACGACCAAAATATGCACATTGTCCTATAACTGGAACAAAATTACACGGTGTTCCCCGATTAAGACCTGCCCAAATTCGAAAATTATCTAAAACAGAACGAACTGTATCACGATATTATGGTGGTAAAATTTCCCATACTGCTCTATCTGATGCAATTCGCAAAAAAGTTTTAGAAGAATACAGCAAATAAACGAAAATTGTAACATTTTTTCTTTTTCTTCAAAAAATATGTATTCTTCATTTTTTCAATACTTCTATTTAATCTTAATATTACACTTCATCAAAATATTTATTCTTTATTCATTCCCAACACTTTAATTGTTCATCTAGATTTTATAATATATTATGATAATTTCAATAGCTGGATTACATGGAACTGGAAAAAGTACAATTGCAGCTAAGTTAGCAGAGTCTTTTGGATATGAGTATTATTCAACTGGAATGATTTTTCGGCAGATAGCAGAACAATATCAAATGAATTTAGAAAATTTCTCGAAATATGCAGAATTACATCCAGAAATCGACCACCAAATCGATGAAAAAATAATTGAGCTAGCAAAATCAAAGGGAAACTATGTATTTGAAGGGCAATTACCTACGTATATGATTGAAAAATGGCGTGATTATGCCATTTTATTAACTTGTCAAGATGAAATACGAATAAAACGCATGATGAAACGTGATCAAGAGAATTTCGATGCAAAAAAACATGAAACTATGATTAGGGAAGAAAGTGAATGGCAGAGATTTAAAGATATCTATAATATAGACATTCGTGATTCTACAAAAATACTACAAACATTTAACTTAATAGTTGATACAACATTTTTAGATATAGATACGGTCTTTCAACTTTGTCATCTTGCTATTTCAAGATGGAATAAATAATATATTAAAAAAATTTTTAATTTTTGTTTCTTTACACTATTTGTTCTTAAGCGATTTTGTATCAATAAAATCCTTACGAAACATAAAATTTGTTCCCATTTCGTATTGAGAGATCAATTTATGATACTGGGACAGATTTTGGCAAACACGTTTATGGTAACATAAACGAGGTGTTTCAAATATGGCAGTATTCGAAGTAGGTCGAGTTGCGGTAAAAACTCTCGGAAGAGAAGCAGGTTTATACTGTGTTGTAGTTGAAGTGATTGACCATTCTTTTGTGTTAGTCGAAGGATTGAAAGTTCGGCGACGACGTTGTAATGTTCGTCATTTAGCCCCCACTCCTGAAAAATTAGATATTAAAAAAGGGGCTGGATTGGATGATATTAAAAAGGCCTTAAAAGCCAAGAAATTAGAAGAAAAATTCCAAACACGAATTAAATTAGATTTATAAGTATAAATTATTAATTTTTCTATTTTTTTTAATAAAGCACGCGTATCCTAGTCGTACGGAGCTGGACTGGAAATCCAGTGTGCTCTGCACTCGTGGGTTCAAATCCCATCGCGTGCGCCACTTTTTTACAAAATTTTCATTGTAAAATTAGAATTCTGTTGAAATTAAATTATATTTTTGCAAGATATTCAATGTTGATAATTAGAATCAGAAGGTGGTTGAAAAATTGATTTTTCATTAATTTCTAACAAACGTTCGTGTTGATTTAAATATTGTTCATATTTAGGAAAGAAAATTGTAAGAATCTTATCTGTGATAGTATATATCGAAAAATAACCATCAGTAAAAAGTAGATCATTTCCATGTTCATTAAGTTGTTGTTTAATTTCATCAAATGTTGGTTTCCATGCGATTAGATCTTTATATACATCTGTATGATGGCGTAATAGCATTAAAGAAATAGATTCCATGGTATAATAATATTCATTTCCTGCGATGCGAGTGGTAGGTATTTGATCGATTTTTTTTTCTTTTAATAAATATCGAAGTGTTTGAGAAATTGTTCCTGAAGAGAAATCGGTCAATTGTTGGATGGAATTTTGGGTCAATTTTCCTCTTGTCATGAAATATGCTAAGATTCGGCTAATTGATTCCTTTTCTTCCTTTATAACATGATCAAGAAGAAATTTAATTACTTTTGCTTCAATTTTCTGAATTTCTTCATCTTGCAAATCAATAAGATATGTACTAGATTTATCAAAATTCATTAAGTATTCCTGTATATGATCTCTAAATTGTGGTGTGAGTAAATCATAAGTCTTATCAATATATTTAAATTTTGATAATCTGGAATGCTCAATATCAAATTCAAGGATTTGACTGCATCCTCGCGAATAGCGACAGAAATCATATAATCGCCATATAAGTAAATCTCTATCTTGACGATATTTTCCTTGTAATTTTAAAAGCTCATCAATCATATTTTCCATAAAAGCAGTCATTTCATTGAAACTCTGAATAATTTTCTTAATAGGAATGAAATTCATTTCAAATGGTTGTTGAATTAGCATATATTCATTTGTGTGGGTTCCCGGTATGAATTTTTTCTTTAAAATCCCTTCCATTACAAGTTTTGAGGTGATTTTTGAGACTTTACTTTTAGGAAATCCTGTTAATTCAGCTAATTGTGCTTGAGTCAATTTACGATGAAGTAGTATATAGATATAAATTATCGTTTGATTAGGATCACTACCATTCATTTCAGCATCAACGAGGAGGAATTCTACAATTTTCTGTTCAAAATCGTATAATTTCCCTTTAAAAATAAAAGGTTCATGTTCCATTTTTATAATACACCCTCACTCGAGGAAGCTCTGTTGGATACATAATAATAAGCAGCAATACCTAAAAATTTCTTTCTCTTTCTATTGAAGAAATGTTAAAGATCAACTTAAAGATCAAATTTTTTATAGGAAAATGGGTAATTTAACTTGAATCATCATGCTTACAAAATCATCACATTTAATATATGCGGGCCAACGAATCGATATTATCCACAGTATTTACAGAACAGTGGGAGACTTGAAAATGTTTAGGCATATGGGCTTTCGGGATTTAATCACTACCTTAATACTCCCATTCACGCCCACTTCAGCCAATTCTATAAAAGATTGTTTCACTTGGATGTGTGATTTCGATGTCAAACGATATGCACAGTATTCCCTTCGGTTACATCCAGTGATTGGAATTCCCCCATTTAGAAATTTGAATTCTAAAATTATTGATTCCGCGGTAAATTACATTGAAGATTTTATTAAAACAAAAAAAATAATTGGTGTGGGAGAAATTGGAATGGGTTTTGGAACTAAGGATGAATATCTCTTGATGAAACGTCAATTAGCTTTAGCTAGTAAATTTGATCTTCCTGTTGTTGTTCAAGCGCCAACGGTGAATAAAGTTGCATTAACATCGATTATTTTAAAAGAATTGATAAAATCAAAAGTAACACGGGCGATCATTAATCACGCTGATTTGGAAATTGTCGAATTGGTACTCCGAACCCATGAACCAAATATCAAGGTTGGAATCACGGTTGGTCAACAGGCAACCAGTCCAGAAGAAGCATTAAATATCTTTAAAAGTTATTCGCGATCAGATCGGATTGTATTAAACTCTTCATTAGGTTATAAAGATAGCTCGGTATTTGGTTTGGCAAATACGATTGAATTATTTGAAGAAGAGAATATTGATGAAGAATTTCTGGAAAGGATGTATTATTCTAACTACCTAGAAGTATTTCCATCGTTGTCTACAAGAATAAAACTGATGTCTTAAACAATCTATGAAATTATGAAGCATTTAATTGTTAAAGATCAATAATCAATCGAAAACACGCAGCAAATGTGGCTAAAACTGCACTTGTTGTAGAGTTTCCTCCACCAATTACCATAATCGTTCCTTTTTTTATTAGTCTATTATTTTCTACTGGAATATTCAAATCTACTACATATGAAGATGAATCTAAAAAAAACCAACGATTACCATTAAATTCAAGAGTAGTACATCCGGTTCCCCCAACCTTTATTGCTTCATCGCGAATTGCCAATGTCAAACGATTGTAGTCTGAAACAAGTCGTTCAGGTTGAAGTAAAGAGAAATATGCTTCTTGACCGATGACATACTTATTATCTGGATTTGATAGAGGAAATGGGTGTGGAATAATACTTGAAATATGGTGGAATAATTCAATTCCTTTTGCGGTAAGAATATGCCCTCGTTGGCGAGCTACTTCAACTTGAAGTATATCTTCATCTTTTAAACGGTTCAACAGAGTTTTTATTGAACCTTCCCCAAGTCCTACTTCTTTTTTAATTCGATAACGCCCTACGCCTTGTTTCTCTTTTCCAATAATATAAAGAACAAACAAAATATGAGAAGGTTTATAAGAAGGACCAATAGTTTTAGTTTGAAATAACGATTGTAATAAGTGAGTAAAATTGGGAACATTTGGGGAATTCATAATTAAAAAAAGAGAAAGAGCATTATAAAAGTTCCTCTGAATGTAAAAAATATATATTCCTTAAATATTCTATAAAATTCGAACATCAGTGGCTTTAAAGCTGATAAAGATTGGAGTATTGATAGAAAGATTCAAGGATTTCCAAGCATTTTTGGTTATTGATACTAAAAATATTTCTTGTGATACCTTGACAAAAACATGAAAAATAGTGCCCAAATCATTATATTTTTCAATAGTACCCGAAAGAATATTACGAAAACTAATCGATTCTGGTTGATTTCGTGAAATTACAATACTTTCGGGTCTAATACAAGCCTTCACTTGACCTTCTTTATTGACTGCAGCTGCAATCGAAATATCATTAATCTTAACAAAATTTATTCCTGTTTTGAGGTTATATTGTGCGATTCCTTCAAATATATTTTCATAACCTACAAAATGTGCAGTGAAGGAATCCGCAGGATTTGTAAATATTTTTTCAGGAACATCAACTTGAAATATTCGTCCTTCATTAAGGACTGCGATTCGATCACCGAATTTAATGGCTTCAATTGGATCATGGGTTGTAAATATTACAGTTTTCATTGGATTAGTTAAATATGGTTGGATCAGAGTTTCAATTAATTTATAATTCTTTGGATCTAAATTTGCAGTAATTTCATCAAAAAGTAAAATATCAGGATCATAAATTAAACTCATAGCGATCGCAATACGTTGCATTTCACCGCCAGACAATTGGCGCGCATTGTGATCGGCAAAATTTTTCATATCTAAAAGTTTTAATGTAGCAGAGACACGGTGTTCTATTTCAGATGAATTGAATTTTCGAATTTTTAAAGGATAGATAAGATTCTTTTTAACAGAAGTGTTTAAAACAATTGGTTTTTGATGAACAAACGCAATTTTTCGTCGTAAGGATAATTTGGCAGAAAAAGTCAATGAATCCAAATCGTGGGAATCAAAAAAAATTTTTCCATCCGTGGGTGTTTCGAGTAATCCTATTATTTTAAGTAACGTAGTTTTTCCTGCTCCATTGGGACCAATAATCACCAAATTTTCTCCTTTTTTCACTTCTAGAGATAAACTGGAAAGAATTTTAATATTTTGTCGTGTTTTGATTTTAAATTTTTTCGTAATATTAAGACATCGAATAAAACCGTTATTACTTGACATAGTCGCCATGAATTTTCACTTCAGATAGTTTCTGTCTGTAATTTGGTCAGAAATATATTTATCAGAAAAGTTAACAAGAGTAATATGGTTCCTAAAGCAATAGCCATTCCAAAATCACCCATTCGAGTTTGAAGAATAATTGCTGTAGTAAAAGTACGAGTATACCATCTAATATTCCCACCTACAATCATTACAGCACCTACTTCAGAAATTGCTCTTCCAAATGCCATAATCACGCCTGCAATTGTCGATTTTTTAGCTTCCTTCAATAAACCAAACCAGAGTTGGAAATCTGTAGATCCCAACGAAAGAAGCAATTCTTTAACAGCAGGTGGTACGCTTTCAATAGCGGATTTAGTTGTTCCTAAAATTATGGGAAATGTTAAGAGAATTTGAGCCAGTATCATCGCAATTGGTGAATACAACAGTCCTAAACTGCCCAATGGACCACTTTTTGATAAAAGCAAGAAAACAATTAGCCCTAAAACAACAGTAGGAAAGCCCATAAATGTATTAATCAAAGTTGTTAATCCTCTTTTTCCGCGAAATTTATGTAATCCGATAAATGAACCGAAAGGCAAAGCAATTGCTGTCGAGATAAGCGTAGAAAGACCTGAAACGCGGAAAGAAAGAAAAATTATATTCCAAACTTCACCATCGAATGAAAACAATAATTGAAAAGCTTCAACAATGCCAGATAATATAGGATCCATCAGAAATTCATTCCAAATTTTTAATTACTTTATGTTTACATCATCTATTGAATATTAAAATTAAAAATAAATGGAAAAATTATCAAACTCAGCTTTACAATTAAGTCAAACCAGTGTAATTTCCATTATAAGTGGCCCAAAATTCTATTTCTGTGTCTGTGGTATTGCAATCAGTCAATTCATCACATCGACCAAAATCTGCATGGAATAATTGCTCCCCATTGATTTTAAAATTATCAATTAAGGTTTGGCCTTGTTCTGATACTAGGAATGCCACAAAACTACGGGCAAATTCATAGTTGATACCTGAATGTAAATCAGGATTAACCAAGATAGCCCCATATGGATTTAATAATATAGAATCACCTTCGAATAATACAACGATATTTAGCGAAGCTTTTGTGGATAACCATGTACCCCTATCTACTAATGTATAACCTTGATTTTCATTGGATACAATCAAAGTAGTTCCCATTCCTGAGCCTAATTCCTTATACCAAGACATAGTAGAAGCGTTAGGTATAAATCCAATAGAGCCCCAAAGAGCAAGTTCTTTGCTATGCGTTCCTGAACCATCTCCTCTAGAAAAAAAAGTAATTGTACCGTTTTCACCAGCTAAAATCAAACGATTTAATGCTTCAGTTAAATTTTGATTGAAAATTCTTGCAGGATCAGAACTTGGTCCAACTATCACAAAATCATTATACATTACACAGGCTCGATGAACACCATATCCATTCGCAATAAATTCATCTTCACGAGCACGAGAATGAACTAAAAGAACATCAGCATCTCCTGAACGTCCAATCTCAAGTGCTTGTCCTGTTCCCACCGAAAGCACTTCTACTCTAATATGATTTTGTTTTTCAAATTCAGGCAATAAATAATCAAGTAGACCGCTATCATTTGTCGAAGTGGTTGTTGCCAGAATAATTTTTTTTGAATTTCGGTTTTGGATGTAGGAATAACCTATTATCGAAAAACTTGCTAAAATAATAATCCCAATGGAAATTAAGGCCATTTTTTGCTTTTTTTGTAG
Source organism: Candidatus Harpocratesius sp. (assembly GCF_054039255.1). Classification (NCBI taxonomy): domain Archaea; kingdom Promethearchaeati; phylum Promethearchaeota; class Promethearchaeia; order Promethearchaeales; family Promethearchaeaceae; genus Candidatus Harpocratesius; species Candidatus Harpocratesius sp. The sequence continues at coordinate 52,549 of NZ_JBPLBG010000015.1, read as the reverse complement.
CATGATGTATCACTTATTGTTATTTCTGTCGTAGACTTAAAATATGATTGAGTTCATTTAAAATCAAATTAAGTCCCAATTCTACTGCATTGGGGGAACCAGGTAAACAGACGATAAGTGAAAAATCATGGATCCCTGCTAAAGTACGCGTCATAATTGATACAGTTCCAACAGATTTGAATGTTTGATGTCGAAAAAGTTCACCAAATCCAGGTAAAGGCTTTTCTATTAAAGGTGTTACAGCCTCAATAGTAATATCTCTACGACTGATTCCAGTACCACCGATTGTAATTATTATTTCTATTTTCTTTTTAAGATATTTTGATAGCAAAGCTTGCAGAGGTTCAATGTCATCACTGCAATAATCAATGCCTAACCATTCAATCTTTTTGGCTTTAAGTAGACTTTCTGCAATTTTTCCAGATTTATCAAGTTTTTCTCGCTGTTTTTCAGAGATTTTTGAAAGAGAATCACTCATCATAATTACTTTTGCTCGAATTTGATGTGGTACATCAGAAAGGTGATGATGTTTAGTTGTTTTTGTCATTGGAATCATAATTTCTTTTCACACCTACCAAAAATCGTGAAGGAGAATTATCAAAATTTAAAAAAGGGTTACCTCCACGAAATCTTCTTTTTCAATCAAATCGCAATTATCTGGAATCTCAATATAGCCATCGGCCAAAGCCATACTGGTGATAGCACCAGATTCTTTAAATGCAGGATATGCATAGCCATTTTCCACCCTTACAGTAAAAATTTGATGACGTCCTAAGCGTGATACTATTTTTTTGGCGAGTTTCACTTTAATTTTTTTCTGAATTAATGGAGGGAGATGACTCATTTTCCTCAGTACAGGTAAAAGATTTATATAACCGTTTGTTAAACATGAAGTGGGATATCCAGGCAGGTTTAACAGCATAGTATTCTGTATAACACCACACAATGTCGGTTTTCCTGGTTTTATCTGAATTCCATGAAACAGCACTTTTCCATGCTTTTCTATGATATCAATATTTATATCACGTTCACCTACTGAACTTCCCCCACCCAGAACAATCAAGTCAACCTTAGGAACTGCATCCAAGATTACTCTCTCTAATGCATCGAAAGAATCTTCCACTAAATCATAAACAAGAGGAACACCACCATGCTGTGCAATTAGAGAAGTAAGTGTATAAGTATTTATATCATAAACTTGCCCTGGTTTTAATTCTTGACCTAATGGAGCAATTTCTCTTCCAGTAGAAATAACAGCAACTTTCGCTTTTTGATAAACTAAAGCAGATGACCTATTTAATGCCGCTAAAACTCCAATACGCGCTGGAGTAAAAAGGTCCCCTTTATGAATGACAACTTCGCCGTAACGAATATCAACCCCTTCTTGTGATACATTACTATTAGGTGCAAATCCCTTGAGAATTTCAATTGTATTCTTGTCTTTATTGGTGTATTCTACAGGAACTACACAATCTGCACTGTCAGGAAGCATAGCTCCTGTAGCGATTTCCATACATTGCTGGGAAGATATAGTTAAAGAAGGAACATCACCTGCATGAATTTCTTCTATACATTCTAGGTAAATAGGATTTGAATCCGTGGCAGGAAACGTAGAACTTGCTTTAACAGCATATCCGTCCATGGCAGCTCGACGAAATGGGGGAACATTTAAATCAGATTTTATCTCTTCTGCTGAAACACGGTTGATTAAATCCAAAATAGGGACAACTTCTGTTTCTTCAATAACGTGCAAATTTTGGGATAAAATTTCATGAGCTTTAGATAAGCTAATTAACGATTTTAGTGGTCGCATTCTTCTTTTCCTCGTATTTCTTTAAGTTTTAATTTCAAATATTCTATTATATCTCATTTATGGTTAAAATTTGCTTTTCTTTTGTAATAACATGAATGTTAGTTATTTTTGTATTAGGATATTGCCCATCTTCATCTTTTTCCAAATATTTTGTCATATCCCAAATATTATTTAGAAAAACACTTACCCCCATTAAAGCTTCCATTTCTACTCCAGTTTGAGCAATAGTCTCTACGCGCACTTGAATGGTTAAAATATTCTGCTCGATTTTTGGAGTAAATTTGATATTTGTAATGGGAATTTGATGACATAAAGGGATTGATAGAGGTGTATTTTTAATCGCGTTAATTGCAGCAACTTGAGCGACAGTGATAGGATCTCCTTTTTTAATTAATCCTTTTTGAATCTTGTCGATTGTTGACAAGCGAAGATGAATTTCACCTTCTGCTACTGCAATACGCTTTACTGGTGGTTTTGCACTAATATCCACCATAGATACATTTTTACGATTGTTTTGAGACATTAAATGGTTCCCTCTGCATCACGGCTTGAGCAAGGCTCTTTTCAATATTTTTTCCTATTGGAACTAAATTATCATAGCGATTCAAACAAGGTTGAAACTGAAAATCATTTGTAACGCGCAATGTATTACATTTAGCGCAAAATTTAGAATTATGAACTGGTTGAACAAATTCAATTATTGCACCTGAGGGAAGAACATACTGCTTCCGATCTTGTACTTCACGTGAAATAACCTTTAATGCTTTTCTGGCAATGTTTGCTTCCAAATAAGTTAAATCTTTATGAAATTTGGAAAAAAAAGCATCATTTGTATTGATCAATTCGATGATTTGGAGAATAAATCCATGTTTTTCGCAAAATTTTAAGAGTGGTTCAACTTGATCTTCATTGACTCCTTTTAATATTACCATATTCAATTTTATAGGTAAAATACCCTCTTCTTTAGCAAGTAATAATCCTTTTTCAATTTTTTTCAAACTCTTATCTGTCGAATCATTGATTGTATCACAACCAATATTTATGCGGTTCAACCCAGCTTGTTTTAAATCATGAGCATATTTCTCCAAAAATATGCCATTTGAAGTGAGTGAGATATCCTTCACAGTTGGAATGTTAGAAAAAAGTCTAATTATATCTAAAATGTTAGGATGAAGAAGAGGTTCTCCTCCTGTAATTTTAATGTTAGTAATATTGTAGGTTTTAATCAAAGGCACTAATCGGGATAATTGCACCAATGGAGTGTATATATGCGCATTTGAATCAGGATTACCCTCATGATGACAATAAACACAAAATAAATTACAGTCAGATGTGATGGAAATCCGAAAACGCTTTATTTCTCGATGGAATCGATCGATTAATTTCATATTTTAAAATTCAACCCAAATTGCTAAAATCACTTGGAGGAATTACTTGAATTAGATCACCCTCAGAAATTACACCTGGTTGGATAACACGGGCAAAAATACCTTCAGTGGGCATTACGCATTTTCCGACTTGCTTCATAATAGCACAGTCACTATGACACTTTTTACCTATCTGAGTTAACTCTAAAATGACATCATTAATTTCAAATCTGGTTCCAATAGGTAATTCGTATAAAATTATTCCTTTAGATGTAATATTTTCAGCAAATGAACCATATGTAATCGAGGAACTTAGAGTACGCATTTTATCAATACTTTCTTCTCCCAACAATGAGATCTGACGGTGCCAATCTCCTGCATGTGCATCATTCTCCAGCCCTTGCATAGTTACTCGACACGAATGGATGTTTTTTTTAACTTCTCCTTTTTTAAGACTAATATTTACTGCTTTAACAACACCATGTTGAAACATCATCGATATATATGATAAAATACAACGAATTAAAAAATTTCAGAATTTTTTTATTTCTAAATAAAGAACAGCAAAAGTAATAAGGAGAGAGTTACATACTTTTCTGTATAAAAATAATATTTGAAATGAAGAGGGACGGTAGTTCGTGAGTAATTTATTGAAAAATGATTTCAACATCCAAAAAATCGCAACATATTTGATTAAAAATATGTTGAATTATAATAAAATAGATCTTAACAAGATTAAAGCTCAATTTTCGTTAGATGATTTTGAAGTGCGTAAAGCTTTAATTAAGTTATATCAAGATAATAAAATTTTTGGAAAAATTCAATCGGATTCTGATGGAAGAACTTATTTAGTATTTACACTCGATGAAATCCAAAAAAAACAACTTAAATTAGAAGATATAATTGATTGGGATTTAGAACAATTTCGATTAATTGGAGTTACTGAGCAAGATGAACTTCGAGTTGAAAATTTAAGACATCTGATGTCAAATGTAGTCCAAAAAAAAGAAAATAAACTTGAAATTAGTACTTCCAGACTTCGAGAAATCGATCAGAAAGATTTAATATCCATAGAAATGACAGTAAAAATCATCGGAATCAAAACAGTAACGATCATTGGGATAATAAATTCATCTGATTATCCCGCTACTGAAGGAAAAATACGGTTAATATATGATAATAATTTGACAATTAAACCACAATTTGATGAATATCCTTTTGAAAGAAAATCAGGAGAAATTAGCATAAAGATTAATGAACTGCCAGCAAAATCAACTAAGACATTAAGATTATATGTTTATGATATTTTAAATAGACAATTTCATATTAATGGATTCTTTCAATTTCGAAATAATAAATATACAATACGGTTAATTAAATTAGAAGAGATAAATGTTAATTTTAATATTCCTGAGATAAAACCACTACAAGGAAACATCAATGATATCAAAGCAATTATGCGAAATCCAGAATATTTTAAAAGAATGCAAGGCGTAGGATGTCCAAATCTTGATTGTCAATCAATGGTTCTACCTCTTTTTCACGAAATTATGGAGCGTTATCACTTTTCAAATATCTTGAAAAACGATAAACCTGTTCCTATGTGGTTTTATCTAGGAACAATTGAAAGTCCTGATGGACCTTTAGAAGTTCTAGCAATACCACAAATTAAAAATAATTTCTTCGCATTGTATGTAAGTTGTAAAAATAAAGATCTTGTCGCCACTTTAATTCACAATCTCGTATTAGATTTCCAACAACACATTATTAATCGAAAATTCTACCCCAATGACTACAAATTAATCGATTTAAATTGTGTAAATTGTCAAAAAGTCTTAGAGACTTTTCCTCCTCAATCAACTGAAATAAAATGTTCTAAATGTGGGTATTCACAATTAGTATGGTAATTATGAAAAATTAATTAATATAAAAAATACGTTAAGAAGATTTTTTATAGACAGATTCACTTATTTTTTTGAATATTTACGAATTTAATGAAAGGAATAAATAAAAATGCCACTTGATCCAATTCAATCTTTAGGAGAATCACTAGGAAAAGCAATCATTATTAAATGCAAACGAAATAAAACGTTTAAGGGAATCTTGAAATCATTTAATGCTCATTTGAATGTATTACTTGAAGATGTGGAATACACTTATTTTGAACGCGACTCTGAAAATGAAGAAAATTTAATCGAAAAGACAGAAAAATTCAAAAAAATCGTTTTACGTGGCGATTCAATCGTTTTTATTGGCATTAATAAAGAATAAAATTCAAGAAGATAATTCACAATCTATCTATTTTCATTTAATTTTTTTCACTTTATTTTTAGGAGTGGTTCTTTTTTTATTACGAACAAATTTCTGCATTTCACGTAGACGATTGCGTAATGTTACTTCAGTAATTCCGACAGTTCGAGATATTTTTGTTTGCGAAATTTTTATTTTATTCAATTGGCTGGAAATATATAAAGCAGCTGCAACTAATCCTTTTGGATCTTTTCCAGATAGAGAATAAATTTTCTCATATTTATCCAAAATTTTTCCTGCAGTCACTTCTACATTATGTGGTAAATTTAATAGAGATATATATGAAGATACTAAATTTTTCGGACTTATAGTCGGGCTGGGAAGATTTAACTCTTTTATTAATGATTGATAACACTTTGTAATCTGATGAAATGTTGAATCAGAAACTTTAACTATATTCTGCAATGTCCTCGGAATTTTTTCAGCTCCGCATGCATAGTAAATGGATGCAGCAACCATTGCTCTAATACTTCTCCCTTTCAGTAATCCAAGTGTAAATGCTTTCCGATATAATTTTATTGCATAAACTTTTACATGTTGGGGAAGATTAAGCAATTCTCCGATTCGTTTAATTTCTGAAGTTGCTTGGATCATATTGCGTTGTTTCCATGAATATCGACTGTCCCATTTTATTGCTTTACGAAGATTATCAGGCATAGTGGCGCGCTTATCGATCATTGTTGCCATTTGTAAATCAGGAATTAGTGGATTAACAGGACTTCCATGAGTTTGCCTTCTCTGGCGCTCTGCTTTTGAAAAAGCGCGCTCTCCACTATATTCCATGGAGATCATATGATCATCCATGATCAATCCACATTTGCTGCAAATTTCTTCCGCTCTCTCTTCATCAATAATAGGATCATGAAGAGTGCCATCAATGCAATATTCATCAACACTTCGAATTAATAATCCATCTTCATTAACTAAGAATTCTTCTTCACGATAAGTTAAAGGAACTGTCATTCGTATGATGGTTTTATCAATATGATCTTCTATTTTAAATGGAAAATCACGATTATTACCTTGTTTGGGCACATAAAAAGAGATTCCAGATTCTTCTACCCACCAATATGGCGATTTATCAGTAGTCAGCCATGTTTCTTCCCCACAAATACGAAATACATCTTTCATTGTACTTTTGTTTAAAACAATTCCATCTTCAGTTTTTCCTTCAAATGGAGAAACAAAGCCACAAGTAATAATTGATGGGTCTTCTTCCTTTTTGTTATTTCTGTAATAGAAATTTAGACCTTTTTCTTCATAATTCATTTGAATAGAGTAGTTTTCATGCGAAATTTCTTGATCTGGAGGTCCAAATATCTTAATGATTTTTGATTTTGTTAAGGGTTGCATTTTCTCAAAATCTGCCAAACCATAACGTGGAATAATTGTTTTCAATTTTTAGACCTCCAGACTTTAATTTTAGTGTAAAAGAGTATTCTCGATTTAATTTTTGACATATTAAGTGGATCAAAAATGAATATTCTTATTTATTTTCTATTTATAATAAAAAAATAGAATTCCCCTTTGGGATTTCTCTTCTTTTCAAATTCGCATAGATAATCTTATTTCCTTATTTAAGAAGGTTATGATTTTCCTAAAAATATTCGCAATGGCAATCAATTTTTTGAACTATATTTTATGAACACTAAAAAAAAGAAGAATGAAGTAAGCAATCTTATATAAAAATATTTAAATCATTAGTTATCAGAGCAATTTTCCTCAGCCCACGTATTTTTCAAATATTTTGCTGCATGTTTTTTAGCAATTTTGAAAAATTCAGTATCACTTATCCCTGCACGCATTTTTTCGACTAATTGCTTATTTTGCTGGAATAATTTCTGTTTCTCATCTTTTGAAGATTCTTGCTGTAAATTTTTTACATCTGTGACAATATCACGGATTACTGAACGAGGAATGCGAAGATCACTCAATTTTAACTTAGTTTCTAATGCATTTACGATAGCACTTGATCCAGAAAATTTTCCTAAATATAAACGACGTTTTTGTCCAACCCATGCAGGATTAATTGGCTCATATGTAGATGGATGAGCTAATAGTGCATTTATATGAAGGCCACTTTCATGACTGAATGCATTGCTTCCTACAATTGGTTTATGAGCTGAAAGAGGAAGCGCGAAAATTTCTTCAACCATATGGGAAAGTTCAGTTAATTTCTCAAGCTTTATTCCTGTATTTATCCCCATACCTTCCAAATTCATTACTACTTCTTCAAAAGCAGCATTACCTGCACGTTCTCCATATCCATTCACACATACATGCGGTAATGTTACTCCATGGAACACAGCAGAACAAGTATTTGCAACTGCTTGACCAAAATCATTATGAGTGTGAATCCCCAACTCCGTAGATACATTATTCCATTTCAATTCTCGTTTAAACATTTCAATCAAATAAGCACTGGATTCAGGTTGGAGAACTCCGACAGTATCACCCAATATCATACTTAATGCATGATTATTGATTATCATTTGACCAATTCGCAAAAGATGTTCAGGTTTAGCCCTTGAACCATCTTCAAACACCCAATTCACTTTTAAACCATGATCTGTAGCATAATCAAATGCATCTTGAATTATATTAAACTGCTCATCATGAGAAATCTTCATAATTTTAAGATGAAGATCACTCACAGGCATAAAAAGAACTATTTCTTTCAGATCAGCATGCAGACAAGCATCAATATCAGATGTTCTTGGTCGAGAAATTCCTAAAATTGTTGCATGAGATAACTCCATATGACTGATTGTTTTCACAATTTCCAATTCTTGTTGAGATATGGCAGGAAAACCAACAGCAATTTTAGCTGTTCCAATTTCATCCAAATATTGTGCAATTTTTTGTTTCTCTTCTAATGTTAAAAAGACACCAGGAGTTTGTTCTCCGTCTCTTAATGTTTCATCCCAGATTTTAACAGATTTCGGTCGATTGTTTGGTATAACATCTGAAATTTGATTATAGTCAAATAATAATTCTTTCAATTCATCTTTTGAGAAGCGATAGCGAGTTTTTTTCAAAGATGTCAAGATATTCTTAGCTCCCAGTATCTCTCACAATTAATTCTGTTGTGCTTCTATACCATAAAAAAATTTTCTTTAAGGATTTTCTGAAATTGATCGAAATTCAAATAATATATAATTACTTGATCATTCGATACAAAGATTCTTTTCAAAACATAACTTTATTTTTATAATAATATGTATATCAATTACATTATTGGCCCAGCAGGTTCAGGAAAAACTACCTTAACAAAAGCTTTACAAGATTATATCAGCACTTATAATCAAGAGATTTCAGTTATTACAATTAATTTAGACCCTGCAGTTCAAAATCTGCCTTATAAACCAGATATTGATATTCAAGATTATATTACTGTGAGTGAAGTAATTCAAGAAACGGGCTTAGGACCAAATGGAGCAATGATAGCTGCAACAGATAGAATGGTTGATTATGTTGAAGATTTAAAATACGAAATCAATCAATATAATGATCCAGAAATTGTGCTCGTTGATACTCCTGGTCAAATGGAACTTTTTTCTTTTCGTAATTCTGGTCCAATGATTGCAAATGCTCTTGGTTTTGGTTCAGTTCAAAGAGGGATCATTTTTTGTTATGATAGTCTTTTATGTGGAACTCCAAATGGGATGATTTCAACACTTTTACTAGCAGCTTCAGTTCAATTTCGATTTGCTAATCTACCACAATTAAACTTACTAACCAAAAAAGATTTACTTAGCATGGAAAAATTGGAACGAATTCTTTCTTGGATGGAAAATGATCTTACTTTAATGGATGCAATTGAATCATTAGAACATGGAGTTTTACGCGAATACACAGTGTCGTTAGCTCGTGCATTCATTGAATTTGGTGCTACTTCAGAATTGCTACCTGTTTCTGCGAAATATAATGAAGGTGTTGATCAAGTCTATGGAAAACTGCAGCAGATAATGAATGACGATACTTCTCCTTATTATTAAAATGACATTTACTTCTTTTCAACTAGAAAAAATTATCCATTTATAATTTAAGGTGATAGTTTTTCTCTCACCAGTAAACCTTTTTTAATTTCCCTTCTACTTCTGTAATAGACATCTAGTAATATAAAAATCGATGTCTCATTATGTCAGCTTTACAGCATTTTTACGTAGAACAACTAACGGTGACTAGACTATGCAAAAAAATGAAGAGAATACTTCGGACAATTCTGTTTTCATTGGCAAACGACCAACCATGAATTATGTAATGGCCGCAATGGTTATCTTAAATCGAGGAACAGAGTGCACAATTAAAGCGAGGGGCAGAGCAATCTCTCATGCTGTTGATGTAGCAGAGATTTTGATCCATAAGTTCTTTCCTTCCGCAAAATACAAAGATATTCGAATTTCAACAGAACATCTAACAAATGACGATGGAAAGCAAAGTAATGTAAGTTCAATGGAAATCGTGATTTCTCCAAATTAATGTAATTAAGGTAAAAAATGTAAAAAAGCACGTTTTAATAAAACCATTTCTAATTATTCTTTTTTATTCTTCTTTATTTGAAAATTTCCAACCATTTTTCTTCCATAATTCATAGATAGCAGGATTTTTTTTTATGAATTGTTCAAGAATTATCAGATCAACACTATTCATCATTCAGGAAAAATTTACACATTTTTTACAGCGATTTCCTAATAATATTTTAGAAAAGTAGTACGCGTTTCCAAAAAAGAGAATGATAACGAAAACTAAAATTACTCCAAGTACCAACTATTGTCGAAGTTGCTGAAAGAACAAAATCAATCCATAAATTATTCCTACAAAAGGAACAAGATCAATAATTGAACCAAATATCAACATGATATATTGCTTTTTTGAATTAACTGCTTCTGGACGAAAACCCCAAAATGTAGGTATGCCCCATAATGCGCCACATTTTAAGATATTTCCTTCAATTTGATAGAATGGGCAATGTGTGCAAAGTAATCGAGGTTCCAATAAAATAAAGGTAAATGCCACAAAACTTCCATATGCCTACATCATCCAAAATTTTCCAGATATCAATCCAATTATCAAGAAAATGGTAATGGCTAAAATTCTGTATGAAGTATTTCCAAGACCGAATAACAAAGCTTCTTTTTTTAAAAAACTGCATTTTAAAGAATCATTCAAATTGTATTCAGAACACTGCTAAATATTATAATTGGCTATACAATTTAATTCAAAATAAACTTATTTGCACTTATCATGCTTTTTATTATTTGATGATAGAGATTTTTTAAAAATATCATTTTTCGTTTGTTCAATTGAAATCATCAAGTATTTGGGATAATATAAATAATAAATATTATATAAAGAATATTTTTAAAAAAGTAAGCATATAAGAGATTCCAGATTTTTTTCTTTTAAATTCTTTGAAGCGGCATAAATTAGGAGTTCTTTAGATGAAAGAAGAAAATTCAAAGAAAAAACAAATCCCCGAAGGTGGTATTTTTCATTTAAACAAATTTGTTCAAGATTCTTTAAAATCTTTAGTGGCTAAAAACTTGAATAACGAAGAGAATTTGATTGATATATTAAAATTTGATGAAAATAATTCAATAAAATTAATATGGCGAAAGAAAGATGAGGGAACAATATATTTTCATGATCTTTTTAAAATATATCGCTTTTCATGGGATAACTATGAATTTGGAATAATTCTTAAAAAGGAAATTGCTGATAATCAAACATGGGATCGAAGAATTCGTCATAGAAATTATTTTCAAATGATCCCAAACGAGTCATTTAAATTTTATTCCAAAAATAAAATATTTTTACTCCAACTTCAATTAGCACCCTTAGATACTGAATTGAAAAAAAAGTATGGCAGATCCAAGATTCAATTACAAATCAATCATGAAATTGAAAAAAAATGGATCAATTTCATTCAAAATTATTCTAAATTAGATTTAAAAAAAAAGCAAGAATTGCATAAGTTGGTTAATGAACATATTACTTTTTTTACTCGAAACTCTAAATTTTCATTTTCGATTCCAAAATTAATTAAAACTTCTACAAAATATGAAACTGTAAATGAATTTCAAAAAATAAGTAAAACATCAAATTCACAGCTAATTAATAGCCAAAAAAGCAAAGATATTTTTCAATTAAGTAGTATTATCAATTGTTTATATAATAAATCACCATTAATCTTAGAAAATCATTATTGCATCCCTTTACATATTATTCCAAAATCATTTTTCCCAGAAATTCTTATTAACAAATGGCAAATTAATGAATGGAAAGAATTATTCCCAAATTTGTTTGTAGAAAATACACCAACTTTAGATTTTTTAAATAAACAACCAAATTTAATGATCGATACTCGACATTTTTCATCAAAATTTTACTCAGAGTTAATTGCTGCAATTCCAAATTTTGAGCAAAAAATTATTGGATGGGTTGTTCAAAGTGATAATAGAAGATTTCTAGAATTTATATTACCTCGATTTGCAAATAAAATCGATTGTATTTATATGGATCCTCCTTATAATACGGGAGGACACGAATTTACTTATCACGACATTCAAAGCGATGCTGATTGGATTCAACTAATGGATGAAATCCTAGAATATTTTCCAAAAATTGGAACCCATAATCTAAATTTCTTCATTTCAATTGATGATAATGAATATTCAAAATTAGACTTATTAATATCAGAAAAATTTGGAAAATCTTCACTTATTGGACCCATTATTGTTCAAATTAATAAGGGAGGTAGAGATTATCTCCCACTTGCCAAAACTCACGAATACATCATTGTTGGAACAATAAATTCTGATAAACCGGAGTTTTTTGAACTTCCAGCTCAATTATCTGGAAAAATATTTCAAGATACAAAGGGTCATTTCATAGTTCGAGAACTTAGGAATCGTAACCCAAAGTTTAATCGTTCAAATAGGCCAAATTTATTCTATCCCTTTTATATTGATCCGAAATCAAAAAATTCAAATCAATTCTGCACCGTTTCGCTAAAACCAACAGATAATCACGTAATCGAAGTTCTCCCACACACAAGTAAAGATATAGAAGATTGCTGGCGTTGGTCTAAAAAAAAGGTACTAGAAAATCTTGATTCCAACAATGCTTCAAAAAGTGAAATAGTGGCTCGGCAAAAACGAGAAGGTGGATGGAATATCTATGAAAAGCATAGAAAATCCACAAAGAAAGCAAAAACAATTTGGGTTGAACCAGAAGTTAGAACTGAAGCAGGAACCATAGATCTAAGACACCTTTTTGAAAAACCGGTTTTCGACCATCCTAAACCTGTTGCTTTAATCGAGAAATGTTTACGAATTGGCTCAAGTAATTCAAGTTTAATCTTGGATCCTTTTGCAGGATCTGGTACTACTGCACATGCTGTGATTAAATTAAATCAAGAACAAGGAAATACTCGGAAATTTTTTTTAATAGAATCCAGCGATTTATGCAAACGTGTAATCCTTCCTCGAATTAAAAAAATTTCATATTCACTTAATTGGCATGAAGGAAATCCCATCTATTCAGAAAAAATTTCAAATTCATCAATAATTCAATATTTTTCATTAGAACAATTCGATGATGTGCTTATCAACACCCAATTCCCAAACTTAAATCGCTCTCTTCAGAGTTTCAAAGATAACTTATCTTTTCCTGATTCATTTTTCTTCAAAATACTAAATGAAAGAAAAAAAGATTTTAATGAAATTCGATTAAAAGAAAGCAATTATTCAGGGAATATATACTATCAGCTGCTTAAAATGAATGGAAATAGGAATGAAAAGAGAAATGGAAAAAGAAATGTAAACAAGAATGACCAAAGAACAAACAAAACTATTCTTGAAGGATTTGAATTTTCTATTATGTTAAATCAAGAAAACGGTTATAATAATCATTATCTATTTACTTATCAGCCATTTGTCCAATCTTTAAAGAAAGTTGATTTAGTTGAAAGTTTTATTTGGATGTTAGGATTATCTGGAGTAAAAAAAACAAAATTTAGATTATCAGTATCTCATCAGATAGCAGTTGACTATTATATTTCAACAGGACATAGAGATAAGGAGTTATATATTATAATTTGTAGAGAAATTAATGAAAACAACCTAAAGCAAGATTCAGAAAATATTAAAGAAAAAATCTTACCAAAAATCTTAAATAATTTGGAGAAAATTCGGCTTTTTGTCAATTTTCCATGCTTAATTTCTTCATCTTATATATTAGAAGATTATTTCATCAACAAATTTAAGAATTACTTCAGTTTCAAAGGTGAATAATTAGAAAAAAGCGATTCTTAGAAAACATCAGAACGAGTAACAATACCAGTTATTTGATCCTTTTCTACAATTAAGGCAGCCTCGATATATCGCAAAACATCCCGCATCTGTTGAATTGAAGTTGAATCGCTAAAAATTGGAAGAGGCGGTTCCATAAAATCTTTGACAAGGGTGTTTTCTGATGTATTATTAGATAACAACCGTATTAATAAACGAGAAGTGATATTACCAACACATCGACGGTGAGAATCAATAACAGGAATTTGATCTACATCACCAATAATAGATTTAACATCACCTAAAGTATCTTTTGGGGATACAAAACGAAGATATTCCCAAGGAGTTGCAACACTTTTGACTGTTAAAGTACTTTTTTCCATTTTTTGGAACTCTTTACGAATAACTTCAAAAATTTTATTTAAGACAGAATAAGAAGGATCTTGTTTTCCCGATTCTATTTTTGCAATATAAGATTGACCCACATTCACAGCGTCTGCTAATTGTTTCTGCGTCCATCCTATTTTTTGACGAAATAACTTGATATTTCCTAATTTTGGCACTTCCATATTCTATCATCCATTGAATATTCCCTCTAGGAATATAGTATGACAAATATTTTAAATATTTTTGGAATTTTTAATAATTAGGTGATTTATTTATGGAAATTGGAAGTATTGATGAAAAATTCTCAAATATTTCAGTTGATCCATTTGAATATTATTATCATATTGAACGATTGAAACGAATATTACGAAGTTTAGAACTATATCAGAATTCAAAATTAGTGTATTCTCAAGAAACAAAAAATGAAAAAATAATTTGGAATGAAGAAAAAGAAGATATTTACGGGTATACTCCAAAAGATGGCTTTTCTATTGCATGGACATCCCATTTAAATGCAACATTGATTGATTTTAAGGAGTTAGGTTTTAATTCTCATCGAGAATTTTACAAGTTATCTCAAGAATTGAGAGATAATTTTCTTCAATCACAATATCGCAAATTTAAAGCAACTTTTCCTTCTGATTTTGAATATGAAGCACCAAATACAGAAGTATTGATTCTTGCTCACTCTTTTTATCGAGATTTGAGAAAAGAAATCAAAAATTTGATATAGAATTTAAATTTGCTAATTAATTAATTTTTTATAAGCCTAATTTTTGTTTTATTTCTTCAGCCTGTCTAATCATCAATTCTATTTGGGGAACATCAAGAGTTTGGGTGGTGATTAAAATTTGACGGCAGTCATAAGTTGTAAACGGCTTTTTTAGTATTTTTATTCCATATTTATCCGGATTCATACGTAAATCACAACCAGGATACGGTGTTGTCACAAAAAAATCAACCTTATCTTCTCCTTTCTGCAATGGTAAAGACTTTAAAAATGCCAACGTCTTAGCAAATTCGTTAGGAGTATCACCAGGTAAACCAATAACAAAATAGGCTTGAATAGCAATTCCGGCTTCCTTTAAATTCCGAATTCCTTTTTCTACAGCCTTAAGGTTTTGAAACTTAAAATTTGTTTTTAGAACAATATCAGAAGCAGATTCAATCCCTGTTGCGACTACGCGGCAGTTTGCCTGCTTCATCATCTTAGCTTGTTCCAAAGTAATTACATCAGAGCGAAGTTCAGCACCCCATGGAAGCATATGAGGACGAGCAATTAACTCCTGAAGAAATTGCTCAAAAAAAGTCTTTTTTACATTAATATTATCATAGAAATTAATAAATTGATAATTTCCACAAGAAAGGACATAATCAACTTCTTCTATAACAGAATTTAGTGATCTTAAGCGCATTTTTGGAAATAATCGTGTACGTGAGCAAAAACTGCATTGATTTGGACAACCCCGGTTAACTAAAATATCTGCTACTTTGTAAATTCGCGAAATTAGATGTCGAGCTGGGAGTGGAAGTAAATCGAGATTAGTTGCAGGAGGAAATCCAGTAGATATAATATGGGTATGATTAGTTTTAGATTCCCTATAAGCTAAACCAGGGGGAACATTATCAAGAGATGCAAATAATGAACAAATATGATTCTGTGTGTTTTTATATTGTTCTAGCTGATCTCTCTGATTTTCATATAAAAAATCAATCATGGGCCTATTTAATAGAAGATCAATCAACCAAGGAAATGTATTTTCAGCTTCACCAATACACACAACATCAACTTCTGGAAGAGAATTTAAAACATTAGAATATTCAAAAGAAACATGAGGCCCCCCAACGATAATATAGATTTCAGGATTTGTTTTCTTAACCAAGCGGATAACTTCTTCAATTTCTGGAAATGTATTAGTTAAAGCAGTCAAGCCAATTAATCGGAATTTTTTTGCATTTTCTTTTATAAATAGATAAGGATCTTCAAGTAAAGTAGCATCTATAATTTCAACTGAATAACCATAATTTTCAAGTATTGAAGCCAGAAGTAATAAGCCAGTTGGAGGTTCACGTAAAAAAAGATCTACCTTATCCAATATTCCATTTCTAAACTGGGCAGTTTCATTAAAAGTAGTTATTTTTTCTTGGTTCTCCAATTCTGTTTTCCAATTAAATAAACAAACATCGATCACGTTATTCAACATAAAGAGAATTCGATACTATTTGGTATTTTTGATTATTTCTCAAAATTAGATAAAAGAGAGAAGTATAAAAAAAAAAGACAATTAAACTTATTCGCACTGAGGTTTTAAACTATTCAATAAAAAAAAGCAACCTTATTCACACTAAGTTTGTTGTGTATTTATTGCATTCGATTTATGTGCCATCATTTGATTTTTCCATGATACTGCCAAGTTCTGAATTTCTGCAAATACTTGATTACATTCACCCAATGAATATGCAGAATACATTACATGATCGACAATATTCGTATGTGGAGACAATTGTTGAATAATCTCTTGGATTTTTTGATTAAACTCATCCATAGTTTCTCGATCTACTAAATCTCGTTTCGATCCTGCAAGAACGATTGGAATAGATGGATATTCAATTTGTACCAAATTTATCCAATGGGGAAGATTTTCAACCGTTGATACTCGAGTCAAATCATAGAACACAATTGCGGCTTTAGCGCCTGAAATAAAAGCAGAATGTATGAATTGAAAATGTATCTGTCCTCCGAGGTCATAAGCCAGCAAATCAACATCTTCTTCTTGGTAATTAATAATTTTATAACAATCGAAATCAATGCCTATAGTAATTTTTTCTACTGGTACAAAGTGTTTAGCTAACTTTGAACGAAGAAGTGTAGTTTTCCCACAATTTCCATCCCCAGCGAGTATTATTTTATAGATCAGATGTGGATTTTTTTTTTTTTGTGTCATGATGATAGTTACCCATAGAACTTTAACGGTTAAAACTATTTTTACTTTGTGAAATGGAAACTTTCCAACCAATGATCGAATTTTTTCAAAGGGTTATACAATTCAGTGAAATTTTTTAATGCATTTGCCACCCGCCTTTGCAATGCAATAAAATTGTACAAAATTTTTTTTGAACCTCCTCAACAATAAATTCTTTAACTCAAAAATCAATGTAGTACATTATTAATGTGATACCATTGGTGTAAAATATTGAACTTCATTTGGATAATCAATAAATTCAATTCAACTACATTATTCTATCGAAGTTATTCAGAATTACGTTTAGATCCAGATCTTGTATCAGGTTTATTAACTGCACTAAATTCATTTTCTGAAGTTGAACTTCAATCTCATGGTATTTCATCGATCTTAATGGCAGGATTAAGTTGGGTTTATTCAAATCATCCTGATACTGATTTACTTCTTATAGCAGCAGGGTCAAAAGATAAAAATCCTGAAATTATGCGTTCCAGACTTGAAGTTATTTATCAAATGTTTTTAGAAAAATATAATCTTACTCCCTATGAATTGGAAGAAACTTTAATTGATCAAGAACGTTTTGCTGATTTTGGAGAAGTAATAGATGAACTTCATGATCAATGGGCACAGGCAGAAAAAATAATTTCAGGAGGAATGGCGCGGATGTTTGATATGATTGGGATTTTTCAACAGATATATAATCGCCTAACTAATATTCTAATTGAATATTTTGCTTATATTGACCCAGATAATGTTCCAAAAATTCATAAAGAAATTAAAAATTTACTTGAAGATTTTCAACAAATGCCTGAAACCCAAGACTACCCAGAATTAAAAAGTATTGCCTACGGGGAATTGGGGTGGAACGTTGTAAATTTGAACCCACTTAATTTAGAAGAGGATTTATTGAGAAGGATTTTAGTTATGATTACAATACAACTTCATAATACAATAAAACAGAAAATTCCAGAAGCCAATCGTTTATTAGCGTACTCTAAAACCCTTTATCCATATATCGTACACCAGTATGAATTGCTAGATTCTTTGGACTTAAACTCTCTAATTTTACGTATTTTTCTTACATAAGCATTCTGCAATATCCTAATCTATTTTTGGCCATTCATAATGGAAAACCATTTTTTTAGCAACTGTAATATAGTATTTTAGCAAAATACGGCGATTATTAAATTCTTCTTTCGCGATCGTAACTAATTGTGCTTCTATTAAATCAGAAAGGTGACGCTTTACAGTTCCAGGATTTAATTCAGTTTTTCGACTTAATTCCATAATAGTTTTAGGTTCTAATCGAATTAGGTTAAGCAAATTATTTTTTTTTTTATGATTTAGTTGCCCAACTATTTCTAAATCATTAAAAATTATTTCTTCTTTTTGCTGATAGAAAAAATGTTTTGCAGTAATAGAATAAAAAATATCACTTGATGAGGTGTTTAATATTTTTTTTTCATGAAATTTGATTATACCTTTTGAGATCAATGTAAATAATAATGATTTCAGTGTTTCTTCTTTAATTCCAGACGATTTTCGAAGTTCATCAAAATTTTTTTCTCCTGTTATAAGTAATAATCGGATTTTTCGAACATCATCACTACTAATTAAATTCATTAGAATGGGGTCTTTTATAATTTGAGTATCAGAAAGAATTGGTGAAGCAGGTGGTGAAGAATGAGATAATCGTGATGAAGAAGCATCAACGTTGTGTTTAGAAATTGAAATTTCATTCAATGAATCATTTTCAATTTTTATTGATTTTTCACCCAGCTTCATCACCTCAAAACTGACTTAGTGTATTGTGAAAAAAAATCCTTCGCTTTTTATAGCAGTATCATCTTCTTTGAGAAGAAAATTAGAAAAAAAACATTATTTCTAAATTCTTGATCTCTTCATTATTCATTACCAAAGATATGTACAATCTTTAAGGAATTTTATTGCTTTATGTTCAAGCACAGTGTTTTCATCTAAAATTTCTTCAAAAGCACAAGATGAGTCTGGTTTTGATTTATTTAATATTTTTTTAAGATAATTTTGTATAACTTGCATGTTTTCTGTAATTTTTAAAAATAAATTTGCTGCAGAACGTATCAAAAATTCTCTTGAAGATCGTTTGTTTTTTTCAGCCAGATCAATTAAAAATCGAGATGCATCTCCTTTCATTTCTATGAAAAAATTGCATAAATTTAGCAAATGCTTACATTTTTCAATGCATGATTTATGTTCATAAATTAAAACTTCTTTGATTAAAATTTTCCAAGCTTCATATACATTTTCTCCTGTATATTCATCTTCATTTGATTGAAAATTACCTGATGCTAGATCAACTGCTGTTCTTAAAATATTTTGATATAGTTCAAAATTATTTACTTTTAATCCTTCATTATTTTTTTTATTTCTCAGGTTACATTTTGTATTTTCAATATAGCATTCTGGTTTATCATCACTATATTTTCGGACAATTACAATATTCAAAAAGGGAGATTGAATAAAATTATCAAATCGGATAATTTTTCGTTTTATTGGTTGATTTGATTTAAGTACATCAACAATATAGTTATCGTCTTTAATACCTACGATCAACGAATATCCAGGATGATCAAGCCCAAAAATTAAAATGGGTAACTTTGTTTTTTTTAATTCTTTTTTGACTAAAGTGAAGATATTTTTCGCTCGATTGAAATCTTCCAAAGAAATCATATCCAAAGGAGTGGGATAATACCTTTCTTCATAATACGATACAAAATATACTCCAAATTGCTCCAAATTTTTAAGTAAATCCAATTTAGTAATGTTTTGATATTGATAAATTACTTCATATTTCTCGATAGACAAGCAATTTAAAAAACAGATGCCCATTATAGCCGAAATCCAATGTTTTGGAAATTCAATTTGCTCTAGTTGTTGAAGTATTGCTATTCCACTGGAAAGAGAATTATAACTTGGTATAAATGCTGGAGGTTTATCAATGATTACACTAAGTTCAGAAGATAAAGAATTATTATCACTATTTTTCTGAATTGTAACGTTAGATTGAAGGTAATGCATCAAGTTTTTCTCAATATCCATTACCAATGATGCATTTACACTTAAGAAAGTAGATCCTTTTTTGGTAATTGCGTAAATTCCTCTTGAAATCCGTGTGATTAAATGTTCTTTTTCTAAAATATTCAAATGATTAGCTAAGGCAGTTTTTGAAATTTGTAATTGATCCTTTATAATTTGAAAATCTAAAGGAGATTGAGAATCAAGTAATATTAAAATATCAATACGCTTTTCATTGGCTAATGATTTCAACACTGAAGTTATTTTATCTAACTTTTCCCTGTATAGCAGGGTTGAAAGTGGTGTTTGTACAAGTTGTTCAACCATATATTTACCCCATTTCGTATTTTTGATCCTAAATTATTTTGAGATAAGCAACTTTGATGCGTCGAAATCAGCCAAACCTCTGATGGCGATTTTTACAAGACAAAAAAAACCTTCTGATTTGGAAATAATAATTAGATTAATTAAAACACTATGACTATAAAAACTTTTTTAATATTGCAATTTATGCAATAATAAAATTTTGAGAAATAATTAAGATAACATAAAATTTAGAGGTTTTTTCATAAAATTTCTCGATGATTTTTCTTGATATCATTCAATATTTAAAAAAAATCGATAATAAATGATTATCCATCTTTTAGTCTTAATACTATCATTGCAAAATACACATTTGAAGGGATTTCTTGAAAATAATCAAATTTCTTTAGATTAAGAAGTTAATACTCCAGATTTCATTCCATTTTTTGTTGTATAAAGGTAAATTAGATTATTTAAACAAATTAACCAAAATATCTAGATTTGCAGTAATATAATTTCAAGATCAAAAAAATAATCAAGGTCCAGGTAATTATTAATTCGTATAATTTTATTCCAATTGTGACTTTGATTCAAAAAACACTCTTCAACTCTTCACCTACCAAAGAAAAAAAACGTAAATCACAAAAGGTTAATCATTCTATAAGAGTTTCTGATGAAATTTATCAAGAATTACAAAAAATGCGTAAAAATTTGGCACATTCTACACACTCTTTCATAACCTTTAATTATGTATTGAATTCACTACTTGCAACTAAAAAGAGTTATGATCACATGAAAAAGAAGAAGGATCAAGTTGAACGAAAGTTAATTACAACAATTGAAGAGGAAAATCAATATTTGAAATTGATGCTGAAACAAAGCCTCAAAAAAAATCAAGAAACTTCTCCTTTAATTCTCCAAGGGCCGAGCCCCTCATCGACACAAATCATATATCATACACAATCACAATACCATCAACAATGTCTTGGACAACAACTATATTACCCTCTATATTCCACCTTTTCAACATCTCCACCACATTCACCACATTCATCACACCCACCACCTCCAATTCCAAGAAATAATACATCCAATAAATTGTCTTTAAATTCTCCCCCAAATGCCACTAAAAGTAATGCACAATATTTCTCAAATAAGATTCCACATTATAAAGAACCTAATACAGGTAATATAAAGAATGATTATAAGAAAGAGATTACTCAAATTTTTAAAGGAAACATATTAAAACCTTCAGAAATAATTCAAACAACCAAGCCAAAACACCATCTTTCTAAAATTAATGAGATCGATGAAAATTTCTTTATCCCTTTAATCGATCAAATCTCCACAGCAAAACAATTTAAAAAATCTGAAAGTTCTATGATCCCTGGTTAAATAACGTGATTTACTATTATAAATTTACAAATTGCAAAATGAAAATGTTTAAGGATTAATAGAAAAACGTAATTTAATGCAAAACATTTTTTTTCACCCCAATTTGTTTATCTTGATCACTTAATGTGGAGACTTTCAAAAAATTCTTTTATTAAAAATTACCGACCGCTTGTAATGGCTCATCGAGGTGTAAGTGCAAATATTCCTGAAAATACCCTTCCAGCTTTTGAAGACGCATTTAATAGTGGGGTGGATTGCATTGAAACTGATATACATTTGACAAAAGATAATCATTTCGTCTTTTTTCACGATGAAAAACTTAATCGCACTACAAATGGTAATGGAAAAATCTCTAAATACACATTAAAAGAATTGAAGCAATTTGATGCAGGATATAATTTCACACAAATTGAAAATGGAAACATAACATATCCTTATCGGGGAAAAGGATACAAAATATACGCAATTGAAGAAATAATTCCGATTTTTCCCAAAATACGATTTAATATTGATATTAAAGACCAAAATTCTGCAGCTCCAATATTATTGGCAAAACAATTTAAAGAAATGGGCGTAGAAGAACGAGTAATGGTTGGATCTTTTCATCAAAAACAGATTAATACTTTCAGGAAAATTGCACCTGAAATTTCAACCTCTGCGGGCCCAAGAGAAGTGTTTCAATTTTGGTTGAAAGCAAGAAAATCAAAAAAACAGAATAACAACAACGATGAAAGAAATAACAAAACTGAAAGATATTATCAAAATCATGAAGAAATTGATGTTGCTAATGAATGGGAACAAAATCAACTTAGAATTTTTGGATATAAATTACCCTATGTGGCACTTCAAATTCCAGAAAGTTATTCGATTATTCATTTAGTAACACCTGCTTTTATTGAATTTGCCCATTCTCTAGGAATTGCTTTGCATATTTGGACAATAAACAACGAAAAAGATATGCGCAGACTCTTAAATTGGAATGTAGATGGTATATTCACAGATCATCCACAAAGATTATTAAAAATGATAAAATCGTGAATTTTTACAGTAATCAAATATATTTTTTATGTATTATATATGTAATAAATGATATGATCATCCATACTGCAACTAACACACCATATACACCAGAATATCCCAGAATGCTATTTATTGCAGGAAGTGCAAATTGTCCAAATGCGGTGAAAAAAAATCCGAATGTGTTATAAATTCCATTACCCAAGCCACGTCCATGAATTGGAAGATATGATTGCGTAAAAGTTGTGATTTCTGGATCCAACATACCTAAACTAAAGGCTCCAAGCATGGATAGAATAATAAAAAGCCATAATTGATTAACTATAATTAAAATCAAACCTGTTATTACAAAAGAAACTGAAGCAATATTAATAAAACGCAATAACCCAAATCTCTTAGAAAAGGTTGGAGCAGAAAAAATACCTCCAATATAAACTAAAGTAAGAGGTAATAATACGATTGCTGAAGTAAACTCTGATAATTTGAATTCTTGAGTAAAAAGCCAAATTTGGTAAGCGATTAATCCAGAAATAGTAAAGCATCTAATCGCATTCATCCCCAAACCAAATATATACTCCTTTTTGCAAATGAATATCCACTCTTTTTGATTTGAAATAGACAAAATACTACTTTTATTATTGTTTTCATTTCCTTCTATACTGTGATCAGTGTAGCTTAGCAGTTCTATGTCCTTTAGCCCTAAATTTCCATTGTTTTTATCAACATTTGTAATATTTTGTTCTTCAATAAAAATAAATTTTGGAGCTGTTTCAGGAAGGAAAATTAAAATAACGATCATTGCTAAGCCGATAAAAATAGCACAAAGAAAAAAAACCCCAGACATTCCTAAAAACTCTGAAATTACACCACCAACCATTGTACCAACCAAATAACCACCTGTCATGGAAATCATATAATAAGAAATCGCTCGTGAACGATTTTCTTTCGAATAAGTATCCGTTATCATAGTTAATAATATCGATGAATAAGCACCAATACCTTGTACGGCTCTGAAAAGAACCAACTGTTGAAGTGTAGTAGCATTGTAGCATAAAATGGTTCCTATCAAAAAAATACCCATTCCAATTAATACCATCTTCTTTCGGCCAAAATGATCGGATAGTAAAGCAAGTGGAGTTTGAAAAACGGTTTGAGTAAGAGTATAAATTGCTAAAATTGAACCGTATGCAACAGATTCACCATCCAATGATACAATATAATTTGGAAGGCCCATTGAAATAGATGAATTTCCCAATACTCGCAAAAAATTTACAAAGATAATTAACCATAAAAAAGATGAATGTGTTGAAAATTTTTCGAAATTAGAAGGGGTCGTATGTTGATTAGTTAAATCTGAAGAAATAAGAATTCACCTTTAATATCTATGGTGAAGGATAAAAGAGAGATTGCCAATAAATATTATTATTTCTTTATTCCAAAAATAATTTTTCATTCATCACTTAATAAATTAATAAGAAAAAAAAATACTTCAAATATTGTTCAACTTTGGGAATATCATTCAAATATATATTTAAATTGTATCTTATTATCATCTATGCAGCACGAACGACATTCTCCATCTTATGATCCTTTTTTATATCCTTTTTTTTTGATACAGTGCTTGCAAGTTCAGATGTTAAGGATTCTTTATTTTTCATATATCTACGAAAATCAGGAAGCAATTCCATCATTGGAACAATACTTGAAATTAACGAATTAAAGCTTTGGTTTCCTTCCCCCAAAACAATCATCTTTTCAGGAGCTAACTTCGAATATATTTCAGGCAATCGCTCCAGCAATTTTAAAGTAATAAAATTCGGATCTGCTTTGGATATGGCTGCAACTTGTTTTTCTAAACCTTCAGCTTCAGCCATCATTTTTTGTCGCACACCTTCTGCTTCAGCTTGGTATTCTGCAAGTTTTTTCATCCGAATTGCTTCAGCATCGGCTCTAGCGCGCAGAACTGTAGCTTTTCTATAAGCTTCTGCCTCAATCTCCATTCGCTTCATTTCTTCTTGTTGAATTTGAATTTGAGCATTTTTATCAGCAACGCCAGCCAAACGCGCCACTTCGATTTCCCGTAAACGATATTTCTCAGCAGCATTAGCTTCAGATAATTTTGCTTTGCGTTTTTCTTCGATTTTCTTAATAGCTTCCATATTATCTTTTAACTGTGAATCTAATACTTGAACTTCAGTTATTTCAAGACTCTCTATGACAATTCCCCAATCACGAGTTAGATTTAATAATTGATCAGTGATCAGTTTAATAATCTCTGTTCTTTCACAGATTATTTTCTCAATCTCCAATCCTGCACATGTAGTTCGAATGATCGCTTCAGTTGCTGTGCTTAATATATGTTCAACGTAGTCAGGTGAACGAGGATCCCACTGAACCGCATTAAATGCAGTTTGAGGATTTGAAACTCTCCAATATAAAATTGCAGATATTTTTACATCTTGAAATTCTCGTGATAGAATTTTCTCACTTGAATTTAACAAGGTTTTTCGCGTAGTTGTGGGAATTACAACGATTTCGTCAACTAAAGGTAATTTAATTACCTTTCCGCCACGGCCTGCGGAATGCACTTTTCCATTTCGCAGGTGAATTACATAAACATTTGTTTTAAATTTTCGATATCTCGAAGCAAAAAAAACTGCGATAAATACCAAAGTTAGTACGACTAAAAGAACAATACCCACCGGACCTAATTTAAATTCTGCCATTTTTTATACATCCTTTATATTATTTCACTTTTTTTTTATTTGATTATTTCTGAATAGAATAATTAAAAAAAAATATAATTGGTTAATTTTCAATCTTGATTTCTTGATTTCTTTATTTCTTTCATAAAGATTTAATTCTTAAATTTTCTATTTTGAATTTTTGGACTTTCAGGATTATCGTCTACTAAATACAGCCCATCTTTTGCCATGCAAATATATACTTGATCGCCTGGATAAAAATAAGACAAAGGATGAAGCGATCTTGCAGCCAATGTTTGAACAGCATCATAAGTATTTACAGATATGACACCACCTTCATCTGAAACCGCGATTTTGACAGTAGCTTGTCTTCCAATTAATTCATTACCTAATCTAACTCGATACATTGTATTTTGAGCAATTTTACTCCAAAATTTGGTGATTATAATTGATATAGCAAAAGATAAAATAACAGTCAAAATAATCCAAAATTCTTTTAATCTTATATAATCATACAAGAATGTTCCACTAGCACCAAACCAAAGTAAGAAAAGCGAAAATTTTAGAGATAATGGCGTTTTACCTTTGGTTTTTACAAATTCAGGAAGTTGACTTTCACTTGTGAAAGAAAAAGCAAAATCATGATCAGAACTAAAATCATGTTCAGAACTAATTTCATAGTCAGAACTAATTTCATGGTCAGAACTAATTTCATGGTCAGAACTGAATTCATGGTCAGAACTAATTTCATGGTCAGAACTAATATCATGATCAGAACTAATATCATGATCGCTTAAAAGTGAATGATCCCCCTCAAAATTACCACTAGATGCAACATCTGCATCAGAATCAGCACTAGAATCTCCAATATGACTACTTGTGGAGAGCGAGGTTGCAGATAAAAAAAGAAGCAAACTTACTAATAAAATTCCCGCTATAAGGGAACCCACGCAGATTGAAAATAAAATTTCATGCCATACCATCGATACAGATATCATCCTCCAAAATTTATTTTCCAAAATATAAGAATCTCAGAAATACTAGCTATAATTTAATAGTACTTTCACTTAGTACAAATAAAAATCCCATTACTTTCAATTGGCATCATATGATATTAAAAATTTCATATGATTCATATGGCAATATTAAATCTAAAAAATAATTTATCTATTGGTTTATATTCACTATTTCTTAAATTTATGAATATTACATGAAGAAAACTGCTTTAAATATGTAATTGCAGCTTTAGGTGATTCAACAACATGATAAAGTTGCTTGAACTCTTGATTCGCGAATGAATTAGTAAAAAGATATTCAAAATGTTTCAAAAGATAGTTAAAAAATCCAAATGCATTAACAATCACCATTGGTTTATTGTGATACTTTAATTGTTTCAAGGTTATTATCTCAACTAATTCTTCCAAGGTTCCAAAACCTCCTGGTAAAGCGATGAATGCATTAGCGCGCTTTTCAATTTCAGCTTTCCGTTCTCTCATGCTATTGGTTATAATTAATTCATCGTAGTTATCTATATGCGGCACTTTAGTCGATATTTTTTCAGGAATAATACCAATCACAACACCTCCATTTATTTTGACTGTTTCAGCTAATTTTCCCATTAGTCCAAGAGCCGATCCTCCATAAATTAAATGATAATTGTTTTCAACAAATAATAATCCAATTTCCTGGGCCAGATTAAAAAATTTAGGTTCAATAAAATTACTTGAAGAGCAAAATACGGCTATTGATTTATGCATATTTTGATTAATTCAATATTATTTTTGATTTTCTGCATTGAAAAATCTATGAAATTAAAATATATTAAGTGTTCTAAAACTTATTCGCACATGGCTTTTAAAAAATGGAATGATTTTTCATTTTATTGAATTTATCAAAATTATCAAGAAAATGGTGACAATTTTTTCTCAATATATTATTTAAAGAAAATCAAGGGAAAATTTCAAAAATTAGTTGCTTTTATGAATATTACAATGAAGAGAAATTGAGAAAAAATTAAGAAAATAAAAATTAAAATGAAAAAAATTGAATTTTAATACTCGGAGAATTTAAAATATGATACGAAATTATTTACGACGTTCTTTATGGCGCAATAAAACTCGCTCACTTCTTATAATGATTGGGATTATTGTAAGCATTATGTTGGTTTCAGGAGTTAATATTGCCAGCAATCGTATGGCACTTCATATGATAAAAGAACAACTAGATGAAGTAAAAGTAGATTTTACTTTGAAAAGTGGAGATGATAATATCAAAGCAAATTTAGAAAAACTAGACCAGTTATCTTTAGAAATGGATGAATATATTACTTCTTATGTTGTTGGTTCTGCCACTAATTATCAATCAATATATATTCCGGATTCTACTTCAATAAATTGGTCCGCTTATCTTTCTAATAATGATTACAGTTTATGGCGTCGATTTAATTTTTCAATCTTTTGCGGCTTATACGAAAATATTTTTGAAGATCCACAAGTTCAATCACGTTTTGGTGATTTGATTCAATTTAATACACCCTTAAATTTATCGCAAGATGGAGTATATATAGATTCAGGTTTTGCACAATACATGCAACTTAATCCAGGAGATAACCTTACAATTCGAGTTGTTTTTCAAGATTATGTGAATATAGGTGGAAATTACGAACAAGTAAATTACTTAATTAATTCAACAGATATTCCAGTTTTAGGGACATTTGATATATCAGATATGCAAAATATTCTACAAATAGTTGGAACTTCTGATTATTACTTTCAAGATGGGAGTAGGTTGATTTTAGGAAATATTTCATATATCCAGAATTTGATAGATGAAATGGAATTAATGATGTATATTGTAAAAGGAAATCCCGATTATTCTGATAGTAATTTATGGGAAAATGGAGGTACCGAATTTACAATTAAATATGCAGTGCTATTAGATCATAGTGAAATGCTAAATAACCAACCAAGTGAAATAGCAGATAGGTTGGAATATATATCAACCAGGATTTCACGAATTGGTGAAGGAAAATTCTATTCAATTTCAACTTCGCTTTATTGGGTCGTAAGACAAGTTCAACTTCAGATGATACTATATCAGACATTATTTCTGTTTATCTCGCTTCCCGTACTAATACTAGGATGGTATCTCTGTAAAACAAACTGGTTGTTAAGTTATCAACAGCGTCGAAGAGAAATCGCCCTATTAAAAGTTAAAGGAGGAATTACACAACAATTAAAATCAATGTTTTTCTTAGAAGCTTTGATTATTGGCGGAATAGGAGGGATTATTGGCATATTGGGGGGAAACCTTACATCAACCTTAGTTTTGAGTAGAATTTATCCTCAAGCACTTCAAGATCAGACAACTATTTCAATTATTGGCCAAATATTTTCTGGTGAATATATGAAACTCTCAACCTGGTTAATTGGGATAATTGGTGGTATTATAATATCTATCTTGGCTGTTAGAAAACCATTAAAAGAATTCACTAAAATGGAACCTATTGAAGGATTAGCAAAATACCATGAAATAAGTTATAATGCAATCCCCAAAAAGAAAATGGATTGGATATTGTTAATTGTTGGAGGTTTTCCAATACTGATTTCAATTATTGGAGATTTATTAATGGATCAAGCAAATTTCGGATTACTTATGTTATTATTTCCTTTGATATCCATTTCAACTTCGATTCTACCTTTTGCACCTTTTATACTTACATATGCACTAGTGAAACTTTTATGTAGGAATATTTCACTTTTTCAAAAAATAGTAAGTCAAATTAGCAAATTATTTTCAAAAAATATATCAGTATTTACTTCAAAAAGTATAGTAAATAACCAAGCACGTTCATTTCGTTTGGTATTCATCGTAGCAATGGCACTAAGCTTTTTAGTTTTATCTGCTACAGTAGAAGGCTCTGAAATGAATTACCAAAACCAAAGAAATACTATTTTATCTGGAGATGGAGTTCGTGTTGATCTTTATTCACCTCGATTAGGAACTGATGGTATTGACAATCTAGTGAATTATCTTCAGTCTAATTTTTCAGATGTCAATGTAAGGGGATTAAATTGGCTTGGAACTCTATATAATGGTCGTTTAAAAACATATAGTGAAGATTATAATGGAATCTATGATGATTATGGGTATATGGAAACCCCCAAAGTTTCTTTAATATCTGCAGAAAATTATACAAAAGATATCAATATTTATTCTAAATGGATCAATTCAGAATATGGAGTTGAAGTTATTTCAAAATTATCCCAAGGAAATTACTGCTTAATTCCTGATACTATGGTCGAACAAGGGTATAAAGTAGGTGAAAATCTTACTATTCTGTATAATTCTGCAAATGAGTCCATTTCTGAACCATTTGAAATAGATATTAAGATTTTGGGAAGTTATTCTGCGTTTCCTTTAACAGATGAATATTCTTGGAATCCAGATATAATTATCGCAAATCAGACAATTCAAGATGGTGTAATTAAATATATAACTGTCACATTCTATCCTAGTGCTGGAACATCCCTTGAAGAAATTGATATTGATAAATTAATTACATTAATCAAAGAATGGGATTCAAATGGATATGTTGAAAAATATCAAACTTGGAATGAAGGAGTTACTGATGTTACTGGCTCATTACTCCGATTTCTTAATTTAGAAAGCTTGTATCTTCTCACAATTGTGACTTTCGGAATTGCAATAATTATGTACATATCAATTAACGAGAAATCCCATGATATGGGTTTATTACGAGCAAGAGGAGTAGAAAAGAAAGTAATATACAAGATCCAAATTGCAGAAGGGCTTACTCTAATTTTATTAGGAACCATTTTCACATTTACCGGGATTCTTGGAGGAGCTTCTATTATTATACAATTAAATAATTTAACTGGACTGGGAATATCAGGAGCCTTACAACGAGAAATCTATATAGAATGGGGCAAGCTTCTTCTTCAACTTGCTGCATCTATATTTGCCTTTATAGTGAGTATTGCAATTGCTGTTGCAATTGAAACTAGAAAATCAGATGTTTCAAAGATAGGAGATCTTCTTAGAATTTCAGCATAATTACCTTTTTTTATATAGCATCTAATATTAAAATGGAGAAAAATTAAGTGAAAATAATGAGTGATAATCAAACACAAAACAAAAATATGACTTATGTTCCTGCCCAGCAATCAGGTTTAATTCAAATTGATGATGCAATAAAAATATACAAACGAGGAAAAATTGAAGTTGTAGCACTTCGTGGACTTACCTGTGAATTTAAAGCGGGAGAAATAACTGTTATTATGGGACCAAGTGGTTGTGGAAAAACCACTCTCTTAAATGTAATTGGAGGATTAGATCGTTTAACATCTGGAAGAATTTTTGTAAATGGTGTAGATATTGCACAATATACAGACAAAGAGATGGAGCAATATCGTAGGAAAAAAATCGGATTTGTTTTCCAATTTATGAATTTGATTCCAGAACTAACAGCGGAAGAAAATATTCTTCTTCCATTAGAATTATCAAAAACCTTGAATAAAGCAAGTAAAGAATTTGTTAACTCATTGTTGGATATCGTCGGATTAAGTGAGCGGAAAACCCATCGTCCAGATGAATTAAGTGGTGGTGAACAACAAAGGGTTTCAATTGCAGCTGCTTTAGCTAATAATCCGGATATAATATTGTGTGATGAGCCGACAGGTGAATTAGATACAGCTTCAAAACGTATTATTATGGAATTATTGCATTCAGTTATTAAAAAATTCCCAGAAAAAACAATGATCATTGTTTCTCACGATCCTGAGTTGAAAGCAATTGCAGATCGCTTATATTACATCAGAGATGGTGCAATTTCACACAAATTCAGCAAAGAAGAATTACAAACATTCAAAAGACAACCTGGAGAAGAAGAAAACATAGATTTCTCGATGCAAAGTTCAGATCCAAATAGAAGCCATGAAGTTGCTTTACTTGAATTAAGAGAAATCGATCACTATGTGCGTGAAAAAATCGAAAAAATTGAAAAAAAATTACATCCAATGTAATATAATAAATATCACTGAATTAATGATTTAAAGAATTATTATTATTAGTGTGAATAAGTTCAAATTACGAAATCAATAATCTTTTTTTTCATATCAAGTGTCTTTCTTTCTTTTCGTTATACAATCTCATTGCATTTTCCATTGCTTTTTCGATAAGAGCTCGTTCATTCTCAGGCAGTTCTTTCGTATAATGTGATATTTGCTCAATAACTACTTCAGCAGCTTCACTTAAACGATCTAAATGCACGTACTGTTCAATAACTTGTGCAGCTAATAATGAGGCAAAAGCTTTTCCTCTTTGCTCAGTTAAAATTTTTTTAACATCATAGATAGGAATCCCTAAACGAGTATAACGATTTCGATAGGTATGTAAGCCTTCTGCAGTTAATTCACCACAAACTAATTCCCTAAGATGTGGAGCTGCGATAAATTCCAAACCCAACCCCCCCAGTTTTCTTAAAACATTAGTTGTAACTTCAATTGCCTTTTCTTTGTCTAAACCTGTTTCTTCCATAAGTGAATATACAATCTTATTTGCATCAAAAGGAGATATTTTACCATCGGTTGTTTCAACGTGTTTTGGAAGCAGATCTTCAGGATTAATAATGTATTTTTCTTTAATTTTCTTTGGATCAAAATTCAATTTAAACATTTACAACTTCCTCGAATAATTCAATATAAGTAAGTGATTACTGTCAATATAAATGAATAAGCACATAACCCATAAAAGAAGTATTATTGCGCCAATAGTAGTATAAATATACAATATCAAGAGACAGACAAAAATCGTAAAAAATAGGAAATAATTCAAAGATTTATGCTTTAATTTCATAAATTTTGTTTGATCAAAATTTTCATTATGGAAGAATTAAATATCCACAATTCTCACAAAATGTTTTAAAACCTTGTTCTAATCGGAATTTCATCTGATGTGTGATTAATTCCCCACAATTAGGACAAAATTTTGATTTAAGTGGAGTGGTAACGTGTGCAGGAAATCCCATATAAGGTGTATGATGTTCATCAGGATAGATATTTCTATTTGGATAGGTCGCCCATTCACCCATTTCTTCATTCTGCTTAACTAAGTGTATAACAACAATCAAAACTATAATTATAATAAAAATCATACAAATAAGAATTCCACTTAAAGTAGGCCCAAAATACATTTCATTAAAAGAGTAGAGAAAAGTAATTTAAAGATCACTAGAAAATTTCTCCGCCAATTTATAAATAAACCTTTAATACAAGCAAAAAAAACGAATACTATGGGATGAATCATCTGGTGAACTTAATGCTAATAGTTTCCATTTTTTATCAATACTTGCAAAAACCATTCCATTTTCTTCTAAAATTGAAATAGATTCAATCATTTCAATTCTATTTTCTCCGTTTGTCACTTTATAGCGAGACAACTGTCCTTTAAAATCGCAGATAAGCCATTGCATCATCTTTTGATTAAAGGAGATATAAGAAATTGGTGCGGATGTGGGAATAGAATCAATTAACGTTCCATTCAAATAATCAATAAGATAAAGTTTCTTTTTCTGCCCTCCACATAATAAATATGGATTACTTGATGCTTTGTTCATTGCAAAAGTGAATATGATTTTTTCAGGAAAATCTAAAATGTGAATAGGGTTCGCAGGGCAATCTAATTTCCAGACATAAATTTTATCTTCATCGCCGCTACTGATCAGCAGTTTTTGTTCAATATCCACTCCTATTTGATGAATTGCCTTTTTAGGACCTTTAAATATTTTAATTTTGTTAATTATTAATTTACTAATCTTTTTTGTATTTGATATTTGCGAAGAATCTGAAAATGAAAATGAAAGTTTCCAAGAATATATTGTACCTTCAGCCCCTCCAGAATATAATTGAATTTGCGGGCTTTTTACACAATGAAAAGATGAGATAGATAATTTTGTTGATGATGAAGATAATAACGTCGATGAAGAAGATGAAATACGAGATAATTCATCGATAAATATTGCAGAAATACGTGTATGTGGAGAAGCTAAATTAATAAGACATTGTCCTGTCTTTAAATCCCAAGCAAATATATGACCTGTCTTGTCTCCAGTAATAAGAATCTCTTGAGCGTTCCACAGTGCCATAGCAGAAACTTCAGCTGCATGCTTTCCATATATTCGAAACGGTTTAATTCTTTGATTTATATAATTGATTTCATCGGTATTTTTTCTACTTGGGATAAGCCATTGACAAACTGTACCATCCCAACTTGCTGAAAAGCAATATTTCCCTTGTTTGTCGAAGCATAACCTTCGAATTTTATCATTATGCCCAAAACCTTCAGCAATGAATGCAATTTGTGTCATTTTTTTTAAATAAAATTAAATTTAGTTAAATAAAAAATCACGATTCAAAATCAGGATTTTTAAAAACTAGATTCATCCCTTCATATGTAGGAAGGAAATCAATTAACATATGTTGCGGAAGATAACCTTCTCGTTCCATTGTTCGATCAACATAGATGGAAAATCCATAATTTTGATAATCTCGTGGGAATAATTCCCTAAAATGATCATTATCATAAAGCATTTCAATAGGATGAATTTCAGGAACAACAATTCCACCAATTGCATGAGTGTCGGCCAAAACAAGCACAAATGCATCATCAAATTGCTTTGAACCGACTTCACGAATATAAGATAATGCTGCTGGAGTTATAATTAATTTATAATCATTTTCCATTTGATTCCCTCATTATCAAATAAAGAATGAATCTAAATGAATTTAATGCGAAATTTTTATAATCAAAATTAATCAAACACATTTTCAAATTAATATAATTTAATTTATATTAAATTTTGATAAAAATATTTTTAATTATATTACATATAATATAAGATAATTTTTGTTATCTTAATTAAAATTCAATATAATCAATATTATATTATTTTTGTTAATTTTTCCATTGAATTTTTTATAAAAATAACAGTGAAAAAGAATTAAAATTAAATTATGAAATATTTTTAAAAATCGAAGAAAAAATAAGATAAAGCGGAAATCTTCAATTATTTTGCAAGATTAACCTTTTGCTCTAAAATTTCAACACGGGATATTAATTTTTCCATCATTTTTTCAAGTTTATCGATTTTTTCAGTCTGTTGTTTACTTGCTTCTGCAGAATTTTCTGATTTTTCTAAGGATTTAATCAATTTCTCCAAACGTGGATGGAATTGAGTTGAAATTCGAGATTTTAGTGCGATCAATAATGATCTACTTCGAGGTAACCTTAATTGCTGAATTGCAAAAGCTATTTGTATCAAAAATGTTTCATCTGATGCTCTTTCAATTTCCACTTGGAATATTTCTAAAATCTCTTCTTTAATTTCTTTTTTCGCCCAAGTGAGAGCATCAACTATTCCCTTAATAACTTGTCGGCGAATATTCTCTGGAGATTTTCCATACCTTATTTTTTCTTTTAGATAGTCAACTGAATCAGGAAGTCGCAGTTTTCCAATTGCTTCAAACTGATAACCTTTTAAGATATTATTGTAATCTGCTGGAAGAGTCAAAGAAGAAAGATATTCCCACATTTCCTTTGATCTTTGACTACCGAGAACCTTAAGGGCATTTCCTGTTGAATGATAATAGTATTCAGAACGATTAATAAAACTTTTTATCATATTGACTACGATTTGATGGCGTTTTCCTTCCAATTCCCCGATAGAATGAAATAATGCTTGAGGATCTTTCTCATTACTTAATATTTCAACTGCTTTTTCAATTGCATGATAATTCTTTATAGAAAGCAATGATTTCAAGAATTCTACTTTGATTCCCCAAAAAGTTTCTTTTTTATATTGCTCTGATATTGCCAATATTGCTTGATAATTGCCTATTTTTGCCAATTCTTGAGCCGCAAAGATCTTACCTATTAAATTTCCTTTCATTAATTGTTGAAATAGGAGATCTTGTCCAGGATTAAACTCCAAACTAAATAAAAGATGAAAATCAGGATCTAGTTGAACGCGTAGCGGTTTATGCTCACATTTAAAGTAACAAGTCTGGTCTTTTTCGTTAATTTGAAAAGTTTGGCGTTTAAGCTCACCCTCTGCAGTTTCCCACTCAATTACCAATGGAAATTTAAAAACACCAATTTTGGCTTTTTCATCCACTTGATTTTGAGAGATTCTGATTTTTACTAATTGAGATTTATCTTCATATGAAAAATCTGCTTTTAATTGAGGATATCCGCGAGAAAATAGCCATTGATCGAAAAATGGTTGTAAATTCATACCAGAATGAAACTCTAATTTGCGTTGAAAATCTATAGTTTCAACGGTTTTCCCTTTGAATGTATTCAAATAATCACTTACTGCTTCAAAAAAAGCCGAATCTCCAATTATATTTCTTAACATATGAAGTCGAAAAGAACCACCAGGATAAAGATGTTTATCGTACATATCCCAAGAACTTTCATATTCTTTGGTTACTATAGGCCGAGCATAACGTTCATCACTTTCCTTCATATAATCGCAGCGATCTTCATACATTCCATAGAGATAAGCATCAATTCCTTGAGAATCTTCATAATACAATTTCTCTACATATGTTGCCCAACTTTCTTTCAACCACGCATGAGCGAAATCATTGCAAACGATCATATCACCAAACCAAGAATGGGAAAGTTCATGAACATTAATCCAATCGACCAGCCATTTAAATTCGGCTCTTTCTCGTTCATCCATAATGGCAAAATCACCCCAAGTTACCAAAGAAATATTTTCCATGGCACCACCATGAAGAGCAGTTGCAATTTGATAATATTTAGGCCATTCTAAAGGACAACTAAACTTTTTAACCATCCATTCAATGAAATCAGGTGTGCCCGAAAAGCTTTTCCCCAAATTTTCAACAGTATAATTCTTTGTGGTATAATATGCCACTGGAATATGCCCTTTTCCGGTATCAGCATCTCTATCTTTATATTCAATAAATTCGCCCACAGCTAAAGTGATTAAATAACTAGGACAAGGAAAATCCAAAGACCAATGCACCATTTTCTTTCCATTTGGAAGAGCCTCTTCAGAAACACACTTTCCATTTGCTAAAATAGTATGTTCTTTATCACTGGTAAGGAAAAAATCAAGTGTGCATCGAACACTTAAATGATCAACACATGGCAACCAATAGCGCGCTCGTATAGATTCAACGTCAGTAACAGCATAGCGAGGACGATCAGGATAAAATTCATCTGGATTACTGAAATATAAGCCTGAGATCGGATGATCTACTGAATAAAATACTTTGGTTGAAGTTGTATCACCTTTGGAAAGAGGGTTTTTCCATTTGCATGTCAAAACTATTCCATCATAATGCCATTCGTCTGGTCCTTCAACATTTTTGATAAAAAGATTGATTGCATCATACTTAATTATACTAGCAGAAGAAGTTTTTGCTGTTAATTGAGTTTCTACAAATCCTTCAGCTTTTTGCTCAGCTATTTCAAAGTTCAAATTAATTGTTTGGTGAGTAGGTTCAAATTCCAATGAAGGAGCATATTTCCGCTCTGTTTCCGGGCGCGCAAATTCTCCCCTCTTTAGATATTTTCGCATTATACTATTTACACTTGAATAATCAATAGGCATTTTAAATCACGCCACAATAAGATCAAATTCCATAAAAACTTATTCGCACAATTTGATTTTATGTCTTCTAACTTCATAGAAGATAGAAAATAATCATTATTGAATATCTTCAATTGTAAATATCAAAAAAAAATACTTGAAGAAATAACTTCTATTTTTTAAATTACTCATAACTTCATTTATTTATTTATTTATTTATTTATTTTCGCTAAGCACTTTAAGATTAAACGACGATATTGGCCCCTTAAATCGCTTAAACTTCTTTGGTGGTGCATAACGTTTAAAAACCTTAATGGCATGTGTAGGACAGAAATTGTAGCAGCGCATGCATGCTGTACATAGATCTTTCATTATTAATTGCCCCTTTTCTTCAACTATATTCTGTGTGGGACAATTTGAAACGCACAACATGCATTTAGTACAGATTTCAGGGTCAATAGAGAACATATTAGACATAATTTTAAATTCACTCTCCATAAATACCCGCTGCAGCCATCCTCCAATTATCAAAAGAGGATTTCGCCCTTCTTTCAAAGTTCGTCCATTTTCTAAGCGATAGATTAACTTTTTCATTTTTCGACGATTACGCGCCATTCTTCGCCCCAATTTATTTAAATCAACTGGATTATAACGAAAATAAGGAATTCCGAGATTTGAAGCCATCTGCAAATTCATAGCACCTGTAAATCGAAGACCCATAGATTTAACATATTTTCGAGGTACTAAAGCTCCATCTCCACTAAAAAGAGCCATTGTTGTTAAAATAATTCCTTGTTTATTCTTCTGATCAGGTTTTGTTTCTTGATTTTTAAAGATTTCCACACATTTCTCAAGAAAACTACGCATTATATTTGGTAGAGTTGAGCCGTAAATCGGATAAGCAAATCCAATCACATCAGCTTCATTAAAAGTATTTTGAATAAATTCAGAATTGGCAGTTTCAGAATTTTCTATTGAATAATAATGGGCTTGATGCCCTTTTTCTATCGCAATTTCACAGAAAGATTTTGCTACCCACCATGTATTTCCTGTTCCAGAAAAATAAAAAATTGCAAATTGCATTATAATCAGATATCAATTATTTCAAGTAACATAAAAAATATACTAATTTCTCCTCCAAAAAAAAAATTGAAACGAAAAGATTACTGCATGTTCATTTTCGAGGTAGAATTTTTACAATTTCATTCTGGATAGGTCCTGTAACTATAACGCGTCTATTTGAATCGATATAGACATCTATTTCTGAGCGAATTCCGATCTTTTCATCCATAAGATAAATCCCTGGTTCAATAGAATGAAGAATTAAAGGAACCACCTGCCGGGTATCATGTGTTTCTAATCCATCGATATGAACTGCATTCCCATGAACTTCCTGCCCAATAGAATGACCGGTTCGATGAACATAAAAATCACCATAACCTGCCTCATCAATAACTTTACGGCATGCGTGATCAATTTCCCATCCATAACATGGCTGCCCATTTTCAATTTTATCTCGCTCAAATTCAACTGCCGTATCTCGAGCTTTACATACGATTTCCCATATTTCTTGAATGCGAGAAGGAATTTCTTCACCTATATACGCCATCCAAGTATGATCATAATAAACAGCACCGGGTTCATCGAATTTAGCCCATGAATCAATAAGAACCAAATCTCCTTCCTTCATATTTGGGCCTTCTCCTGAAGGACTATAATGAGGATCTGCAGCATTTTGATTAATTGCCACCTCAGGGCTACCCACTGTAATCAGATTATTTTTTTTATAGCTTTCTTGAATAAAATGCCGAATATCCACCTCTCGACATTGCAGACCTTCACTAATACGGCGCTCAATTTCTTCAAATGCCGATTCCATTATCTCATGCATAATTTTTGAGGCGCGTTGATGTGTTTCAAATGCCTTCTCATCGACTAATCCTTCGAATTCTTGGATTAAATCTTGTGCAGAATGAATATTGCAACCAAAACTTTGAATTAGCTCAAATGTTCCTGCATCCAGCATTGATACGTAAGGTACATCATTCATAGGTGAATAATTCATCAAAATATTACTTCCTTTGAAAAGAATTTGGTGAAGAAGATCTTTCTGTTCTGATAAAGAACGATAAACTGATTTATTACCAGGAAGATCATCTAAAGCTCCTGGTTCTACAGCACTAACCAATTTTTGGGGTAACCCATTTGATGGAATATAATAATACCATCTTCTCGAGTGAAAATTATTTTCATTTAATTTTAAAATTCGATATGTGATTGGATCCCTGTTATGAAAATCGTATAATAACCAACCATGGATATTTTTTCCATCTAGCTTAATTGTTTGAAGGGATTTTTGAATGGATTTAATGCGAAGATTATGTATTTGGCCCATAAAATGAGTTAATTCTACTTCTCTTTTAATTTATCTGGAAATTTTTCTTTTAATACTTCTGCAATCATTTTCCTAAGAGCATAATCTGAAATCGGTATTTTTTTGGCTTTTTTTCCCATTTTTTTCCAACATCGAAAAGCACACTCATCCAATCCATATTTTCCACCCCAATTTTGAATAATTGAAGAGAATTTTCCTTTAGAATATAGTGAATAGAATATTTTTTGAAATTCCCTTTGAATGGATTCCGAATGGCGAATTTCGGAAATTTCTGACATATATCTTATTTTATCATTAATTGCTTTAACTAATTCTCCTTCATTGGAATAAGTAGTATCAAAAAACATCTTGGCAGCAGTTAAATATTCAATCAAATGATCTAATTTACTTATCGATAAAGAATTAATTTGAGCAACACCTAAACGAAATGCATAACGCGCTTGTTTTGGCATTCTTGCCAAAAGGTATTGTGGAAAATCAGGAATCGTATCTAATATATCATTAACAGACTCTTGGGAAGAAATTAAATGAGCTCTATTGTATTTTTTATTTGATTCAATAGTTTTTATCACTGAAGAATTTTTTATTTTTTCAGAATCTATTTTTTCTGATTCTTTGAGTAATGAATTCGACCCTTCAAGATAGATTTCTTGAATTTCTTTAATATTTAAATAATATCCCTTTGGATTTGCACGTGTATATCGTAATAAGCGCTCTTTCGTTAAAAATTGTTTTAGTTTTCGGCCAGACCAATGTTTAGGGAGTGAAGAGAATTTGTTAAAGGAATCAATAAGTTCTGAAGAAGATAAAGACACTGGCTGATTGCTAAAAAAATTAAATAATTCTTGACTTAATCCTTCATTTTGAAAAGGGTGAGATATTAGTGAGGTTTGTTTTTTTGAACTTATTTTTTCAGAGCTCTCCATTAATGAATCCTTCTTGTAGATTAATCTTTTTCTTCATGTATTTCTTATGTATCACTAGGAAGAATGCAAAAATATTCTTTTGATTATAGTAATCTTGATTATTAATATATTATTTCACATAAAATTATGCTATTTTTACATTTCAGAAATAATGATAAAACAATAATTCTGTATTACTAACAATTTATTTAATTACTAATGTCAATCAGGAGATAATTTCTTAATTAATTGATATGTTTTTTTAGAATTACATTTCGGACAGATTGGTTTTTGCTTAGTTGTGAGTGATTGGGAAGAAGAAATTTCTTTCTTTTCAAGGTTTTTATGATCTTTATAGTTTCTTTCTTCAGCGAATTCACCCACTTTTTTATCATTTCTTTCTATCAAATTTTCATCAGATTGCGTCGAAGTTTGAAAAACAAACCCACAATTCAAACATCCCCAACCTTTAAAAACAATTACTTGCATTTCTTGACTTTTTGGATCTGTTGGTCGTGGAATCCAATTTGGTGTTTGATCCAGTTGAAAAGATTTATCTTGATCCACTTTAAATGAATTATTACCAAGAGGTTTTGAACTCCCCCTTTGCGGAAAGTTCTCAATACTATGAAAAGCACGCCCATGTCTACGTCGACCGTACCGAGGAGGAATAGATGAAATAGGCAGAATAGGTTGAATTGGTAGAGGCATGATTTCTGTTTGTATTGCAATTCCATATCCTTCAACTAAAGCTTTTGTTATCTTTCGGTATGCTTTAGACAAAATTCGCGAAAATGTAGTCTGTGATATTTGCATTTTTTGAGCTGCATCAGTTTGTTTAAGATCTTCATAATAACGAAGTCGAAGGGCTTCAAATTCTTCCATGCTAAGAAAAATTTGATTAACATCTTGAGAATTTATTCCTTTTGGATGGTAATTATTAAATTTCGGCACAATATTTGAAATTTTACGATATTTGTGGGGACGTCCCATTAAAACCCTCCTAAATCTATTAAAGAATATACTTGATCATTTGATTTTCTGATCATTCTTCAATACATAGAGTATGATTCTCTTTAATAAACTGTTGAAAATGAAAATTAATGAAATTAGAAAATATTTTTGATTTTATTATATAGGAAAAGAAAAGATAAAATATAATGTAGGCACACGTATTCTTGAAGCTAATGAAAAAGAATTTTAATATTGATTCAACTGATAAAGCCATTATAGACCAATTACAACATGATCCTTCGATAACTCATTCGAAAATTGCTGAAATCTTAGGATTATCACAACCAGCTATTGGTGCTCGTATTAAGAAATTAGCCGAAAGAGGATTGATTGCCACACAAATTGGTGTAAATTTCCAACAAATACCAGAATTGAATTTAATACGTGTTAATCTTAAAACAACTCGTCCAGATGATATAATGGAATTATGTGAATATTGTCCTTTTGTTATAAATGCAATTAAAAGCACTGGAGATTATAATATGACTCTTTTTTTGGCTTCTCGAAACTTAAAACATTTGGATGCTGTCTTGGATAGACATTTTCGTAACAAACCTTATGTATTTCGAATTCAAATGGATTTGGTTACTTCTATGGCGAGTCCAATAATTTTTCCACTTAATCTAACAGTTGAATCTTTGGTAAATACTGATGATCCTTGTAGAGGGAATCTTGTTTGCACAGCAGACAGAAAAAAAGCCGGCGTTCGATCTCCTGAGGAACTTAATTTAATGTAATAAGAAAAAAACTGCGAATAAATTTGAAAGAATTTAAAAAGAAGAAAAAAAAGTATGCAAAAAATTGCATACTCTTAAAAAAAAGAATTTTTTGCATAATGAGGTGTTATTTTATCAGCATTTTGATAATTTTTCTCTACAATTATTCATTGTCCTTTTCAAAATTTTCTAAATGTTTTTTTGCATCGTTAAGTTGTTTTTCAAGATTTTGAATATAAAGTTCATAGGTTTTCTTTTGATCTTCAGGAGAAATTGAAGTTGGAGGATAAATTGGAGGATAGACATCATATATAGGAGCCCAGTGTCGATAACCTCGACCATAACCTCCACTTCTTCCCCATCCACCACCTCGACCATAACCTCCGCCTCGACCAAAACCTCGTTGCGAATATGGAGAATATCCAACCGGATTTGCATATCCTGGTTGTGGGTAGCCATTACAAAAACCTAATCCTCGACCTGTTCGAGGACCTAATCCATTAGGACCTGTTCTGTCTCCGTAGGGCATATTAATCACTTTTTTATTTAAATAATTATGAATAATTATTCATAACTAAATGACTAAACTCATTCTATATATTTAAACTCTTTGCTATCAAATTGAAAGTAAAATAATGTAAAAAATAAACGAATAGGGTGATTGATACTTAATTTAGAGTGAAATATATGACGGTGGTAAGGTTCCATCAAAAAATTTACGCTTACTTTCCAGTTCTGGAATAGTATAAGAATAAACTATTTTTATACCTAAAATATATAATATTTTTCTCCATAAAGTATTCTTTTTATCAAGCTTAAATTTAGCTGAAAGTGGGTCTCGTCCAGGAATGAATTGACGTCTCAATGCTTGAGCATATTTATGATTAGAAACATGCCATCCATGTAAAAAGGTAGTAATTTTATCCATTTTCACCCCTATACCAAATAATAATTCTCTCTGAGAATAATGCGCTTGAAGAGCATTATTGACAGAAATTTGAAATGAAGGATACTTAGGAAAGTACAAATGATGAAACAAAGAAGAATAAAAATATAAAGCGGGAACTTTGTCAACATTTGAAGATTTTAAATTCATTTTAGGATTTTTTCTTTCAGAAATCAAGCGTTGAATTGCCCAATAAGTGATTTTACCCGTTTTTCGATGATCTTGATGGAAATACCATGTATATACTGGTTCAGGAGCAATTACATAATCTGGTTGAAAGGTAATTATCTCTCTCTTAAGTCTCTCAATATTTCCATCAGTAACTCGAATATCACCATCAAAACATCCGAGAAAAGATATTTCATTCTCTGATATCCCAAGATAATCCATAGCTTTGATTAATTCAGCAGTTCTGACTTCTGCGGCTCTTTTTGTAGATTTGGTTATTAAAGTATAATCACTCATTTCTCCCCGAGTCATACTAATAATTCGAACAGAAACACTGCGTTGAGCAGGAGAAGGATTACCATCTTTGCCTGAAAAAATAAAATCTTTTCCAATGCCATTGATATTTTTATGCCCCAAGCAGAATATTAGATAACCAATGTTAAATTCCAAATCATCAGGATGGGCACAGATAAACAAAAATTTTTTCTGGTTCATTTACTAATACAACTGGAAAAATTCTTCTTTTCAATCTTTTTATTTTGCTACTTTTAATTCTAACTCCAAAAGTTTTTCTTTAAAAAAATATTTTTATGAATAAATATTCATAAAATTCTATTGATTTAAAATTTTTAAAATTATTTAAGAATTAATTATACTGGAAATGAGAAAAATGTCTGAGAC
Organism: Candidatus Harpocratesius sp.; assembly: GCF_054039255.1. Lineage (NCBI taxonomy): Archaea > Promethearchaeati > Promethearchaeota > Promethearchaeia > Promethearchaeales > Promethearchaeaceae > Candidatus Harpocratesius > Candidatus Harpocratesius sp. The sequence goes on along the minus strand of NZ_JBPLBG010000015.1, from coordinate 8,472 downwards.
AAAAACAATTAAAATTGCTATTCCTAGCACTTCAGATCAAGGATTAAAAGCTACAGCAACGACACGTTTTGGACGTTGCCCCATATTTACCATCGTTTCATTAAAAGATGGTGAAATAGAAACAGTTTCAATTATTGAAAATAAAGCCAGCCAAGCCATGGGCGGAGCAGGACCTTTAGCAGTTCAATCAATTGCAAATGAAGGAGTAAATTCCATTATTGGTGGACATTACGGCCCTAATGCGGCAAATGCATTAAAACAAGCTAATATTCAAATGTTTGGTCCATCAAAAAAAGAAAATCCAACTGTTGCTGATTTAATTGATGCATTCTTAAAAAATGAATTAGAAGAAATCAACTCTGCTACAAGCCCAGGTCATCGATACTAATAATTAGTGCGAATAAGTTTTTTTTTTGTTATTTTTTAAATAAAAGAATAAATCAACACAACATCAAAATAAAGGAGTCATTCCATGACTGATAATTCTCTTGAAAAAGACATTATTGCTCAAAATACAGCAAATAAATCATTTCCTCCTATTATTGCAGTTACTGGAGGAAAAGGCGGAACTGGAAAAACATTAGTTGCTACTAATCTGGCAGTAGCATATACTCAATCTAATTCTCGTGTCTTACTGGTAGATTGTGATGTTGAAAATCCGAATACCTATATTTTATTGGGAAAAAGTTTAGAAAATAAAATAGTTTCTTCTCAACCTATTGATATTTTCATCCCGAAATTTAATAAAGAAAAATGTATGAAATGTGGAATCTGCCAAAAAGGTTGTTATCGACATGCAATTTTACAATTTCCCGAACATTACCCATCTCTTATGGAGCATTTATGTTCTGGATGTAAAGTTTGCCAGCGAATTTGTCCACATGATGCCATTGAAGCAGGAACACGACAGATTGGAACAAAATATTTTATACCAAATGCTTTTGAAAATCTTGATCTTTTAGTAGGGGAATTAACACCGTCTGAAGCATTATCGGCTTATATTGTTGAAAACTTGATTTCTCAAGCAACTACTCCTGAAATAATGAACCAGTATGATATAATAATTATCGATTCAGCTCCTGGAGCACACTGTGATGTTGAAAAAATACTTCATGCATCAGATATGGTAATCAGCGTCACTGAGCCTACACCGTTTGGAGAACATGATTTAAACAGAATACTAGAACTACTTCGACTTATAAACAAACCATCTTACTTCATTTTGAACCGATCAAATCTAACAAGCGAAGCAGATTATCTTACAAAAAAGTTATCCAGTGATATAACAAAATATTTAGGCCATATTGAAGTTGATAAAACGATTATGGAAGATTACGCTAAAGGTAAACCATTCATTCAAGATTCGCGGACTTTTCCTGCAAAAAACCAATTTTTTGAAATTTTTCATAATATACAGGCAATTATAAAGTCACTTCATAATAATATTCCTATGAATTTACGAATAAAAAAAACAGATTAATTTAATACCTCAAGGAGATAAATGAAAAATGAATGTAAAATCGATAAGTGAATCTCATAATACACAACAACAATCTGAGAAAACAACTAAAATTTTCACAGTTACAGTTATTTCAGGAAAAGGTGGAGTGGGAAAAACATCAATTACATCGAGTTTAGCCTACGTTTTAGCTCAGCAAAATAGAGAGATCATTGTTGCTGATGCTGATGTTGATGCTCCAAATTTGGCAATTCTCTTTACTCCTGAAAACTCGTATCATAGTATTGAACATAATAAAATATCAGAAAAATCAAGAGAATCACATAAGCAAACGGTTCAAACAAGCGAAAAAGCCAAATTTATTCCAGAAAAATGCACACACTGTAAACAATGTATTGATCAAGATTTCTGCTCTTTTGATGCTCTTGCTTGGGATGAAAGTAAAAAAATTCCTGTAATTGATGTAGTTGCATGTGAAGGCTGTAAAGCTTGTCAGTTATTATGTCCCAGTCATGCTTTTCAAATTAACCCAGTAAATAGTGGAACAATAACGACTATCATGACAGATTATGGATTTCCTTTAATATCTGGAGAAACTATCTTAGGATCTCAAACGAGTGGTAAAATGGTGACCGAACTTCGAAAAATTTCAGAAATTCAAGCCAAGCAAGAAAATCGAGATTTTCTTCTAATAGATGGCCCTCCTGGTATCGGATGCCCAGTATTGGCAGCTATTACTGGTGTAGATTTTATTGTGTTTGTTACAGAACCAACAACTGCAGCTTTACACGACATTAATAGAGCGATCTCCATTGTTAAATCTTTTAATATTCCATTTGGTATAATTATAAATAAGAAAGATATGAACCTTGAAATGTATTCTGAATTAACTGTATTTTTTAGCCAAAAAGGATATGAAATTCTTGGATCTTTTCCTATCAATTCACGATGGCCATATGCAATTGTAAGTCAAGAACCAATAGCTAAATTTTTAGAAAATCCAGAAATCTTGCAGGAATTTGAAAAAATTGCTGAAAAAATATGGAAAAAGCGAGAATTAGCAATGAAACAATAAGAATTTGACAAGAAATTAGAGAGATGAAGAAATTACTCTTTTTTCTTTAATTCAAGTGCAAATAAGTTTTTTTTCTCTGTCCTCATTTTTCGTAATTACATATGAGCAAGATTTTAGAACCGTAAAAAATAAAAGCACAATTTCTCCTAATTATCACTTAATGAGGAGGAAATGACTGCAAGAATAATCGCTTTTCCCAGTTCAATTGAGGGACTTCACTCAAAACTCGCCGAACACTTCGGACATGCACAAGCATTTACACTAATCACTTTTAACTCAGAAACAAATAAAGTTGAAAGTATAGAAATCATCAAAAATGCCGCCCACCAGCAAGGAAAATGTATGACTCCAATTATGTTGTTAAAAAATTCAAAGGTTGATATAATAGTGATAAAACAAATTGGTAGACGGGCATTTTTGGGATTTTCTCAAATGGATATTAAAGTATATCAAGGCCTTTCTGAAACAGTGAAAAGTAATTTTATTGCTTTTACAAAGGGAAACTTAAAGTTGTTCATGCCCCCGACATTCAAAATGGAGGATAGTTTTAATGCCCCGTAAATTACTCCGCATGATTGATGCTGAATCATTTCATAAGGTAAAAATCCACTATAAAAATCTAGAACGACAAGAAGAAGATAATGACCCCATCATTTTAAATTTAGAAGAATATGAAGCAATTCGCTTATACTATTATCAAAAACTTGATCAATCAGAATGTGCGAATAAATTAAATGTATCACAGCCAACATTCTCTCGTATTTTACGGGCAGGTCTTGAAAAAATCGCACAAGCTTTAGTAGAAGATAAAGATTTTAAGATCATAGGAGGAAATGTTTTTTATGAAGATTGGTTTGGTTTTGGCTGTTGGATCTGCGATTATGAATGGCAAACATCAAATAATTTTACCCAATGTCCAAAATGTGGCTCAAAATCAATCTATAAACTAAAGAAAATAGTTACTCATTTTAAATGAAGGATAATTAAAGAATATAGTGATGAAAATCTAAGAAATTTTTTCTAAAAATGAAGGACGAAATTATAAAATCGATGTATTCTTCTTCTATCTTTCTTTAATTTATCCAAAGTGGGCTGTGAGATTTTTTCTTGACTATTTATAAGTCTATCAAAATCCATTGGGATGAGAGGAGTTATTTTTTTTATATTCTTCTTCTTCCTTTTATATATAGTTTTGTCGGCCATAGCACATTATTGAAAACAACATTACTATTTATTCATTTGCAAATTTGATGAATGATTTGATGAAAATAAAATCCCATAATTAATTATACCTCGTTTATCAAATACGCAAAAATGAGACTGTTGATCTTTAAAAGAAGGAGAATTCTGAGATACCCATGCATTTAATTCAGATAATGATGTAGAGAATATTCCTACAGAATTTTTAGTATTTTTTGATAAAGGAACTAATGAACTATAATTTTTATTGATCTTCATAAAAAATGGAACTTTTATATTATGAGAAAAATAGCGATCAGACAATTCTATTGGAAATACGACCCAAAATACGTAATTTGATTCCTTTATTAGACTATTCGATGAAAGACAACCGAAATCGATCCAAGAACTTAAGTAAGCAACATCACTACTCTCTTGAACATTCATTTGAGAAACAGTTAAACCATTATGATAATACCCAATTCTTAATCGATTTGATTGTTTTGAGGTTGGACCATATTTTTTATAAAGCTGATGATAAGCACCCCAACTTAATTGCCCTAAAGATATAACTAGAATCAAATAATCCCATTTAGATTGAGAGTTAAGATCTTCAAGATGGGATATTAATTCCAATTCAGAAATTGGTCTTAAAAAAGGGGCATATATAATTAATATTTTTGAATCTGTTAAGCATAATTCAAAATACTCAAAATGTGGTAATATAGGTGAAAATAAAGGTTTATTTGCAGTAGTGATTGTGTTAAATTTAGACAGTCTTTTAACCTCAAAATTTTCAATACTTTCAGCACTGAAAGTCAATTGTTTTATGATAGAATAAGATATAGGGTTAAAATTATCAATTATATTGCTATTTTTAAAATAATCAACTAAACCATCAGGTGCTTCTAAAGTTAAAATTTTAAAGGGAGAAGGGGGACGATCTTTTTTCTTACTAATTAAAGGTTTATCAAACAAGAATTCAATTGATTCTTTTTTGCCCTTTGCAATAAAACTTAAGCTAGTTTTTATAAAGGTTTGATATAAAACAGATTGACTTTCTGGATCTTTTTGTAAAGATTGAAATGGTTTCTCTAAAAGCCACATCATCGTGGAACTAATAGAAGCAAAATTAGTATCAATCCCAATCCACCGCCGTTCGTAACGTTCTGCTACCACCGCAGTTGTGCCAGAACCAAGAGTAGGATCTAAAACCAAATCACCTGGTTTAGTTGTCATAGCCATACAACGCCAAATGACTTTTGGATTGGTGTGAACTACATAATGTTTTCGAGCTGCAAAAGTGCTGGTACTGGTATCCATCCAAACATTTGTTAATATCATAAAGGGAAAATCAGATTCATAGCGTTTTCCGTATAATTTTCCATTTATGTCGACTAATCTATTAGCTTGAATAAGACGATCAAAAGCAACTTTATCCCAGCGCCATTCAAAACCTGAAGACGGATAGTATTCTTTACCATTCAAATATACGGGAAATAGGCGTGGATTTCTATTTTGGGATTTATTTTTCAACCGCAAAACCACTTCTTGTGGCTTAAATGCTAGTTTTTTTGAATGGGATTTGCTTACTTCTTTCTCTATATATGTAAATGTCTTTTGGGTTTTTTCTTTTGGACGTTCTGTAAAAAGATTACGTTGAAATACTCGTTTTTTATCCTTAGCATACCAAAGGAGATGATCTGCGATATTTGTGACCCTATTTGTACTAATCGCTGTACGAAATGTAATGACATTAACACAATTTGAAGCACCAAAAATTTCATCCAGAATACAACGCACATAATGGAAATTTGTCTGGCCGATTTGGACAAAGATAGAACCAGTGGAATTTAATAATTCTCTCATCAAAACAAAGCGATCTCTTAAGTGATCTAAATAAGAAACCAATCCACATCTCCATGAATCTATATATCCTTTTCTTGCTATTTGATTCTGATTACTTTGTGGTTTATAATTGATTCCATATGGTGGATCCATATAGATCATCTGAACAGAATTTTGATATCCTTCTTGCAATAAAGCATGCATTGCCAAAAGGGAATCACCACAAATAATTTGATTTTTCCAACAAGATTGAGTAGAATTATAAGGGCTTTTTAAATTAAAAATTAGTTTTGATAGATTAATTTCAAAAAGAGGTTTTATTAAAATATCAGGCAATTTCAGTGGTTCAGAAGATTTTCCATCCCAGTTTAATGAGACTTGATTTATAAGTTCACTTTGTTTTTTTGATTTATCTTGTTGATTTTTCGAATGCAGTGGAAAAAAATAGACGTTTTTGGAATTTCCCACTAAAAGCACCTTCACTTTGTAGCATTATTCTAAAATGCGGAATGAAGTCGCTTAAATGGCTTCCAAAATCCTATAATTACCATAGATAATCCCAAAAATGCAAGAATAAAAACTAATAATCTATTTTCTGGAAAATAATCCAAGAAGATGTTAGTTAGAAGCAGAAATACAAACAACAAAGCTAAAATAGCAATATAACTTAGAAAAAGTTTTACAGCACCTAAACTAAGCATATTAGCAACTTTTGGAGGTTTTCGTTTGCAGGTATTATAATTTTTCTCATAGCATTCTAAACGCTCTTCATCGGTAGTTTTCTCAGTACAAAATTTACATTTTTTGGGAAGAATCATTTCAAATGCATCGATTGAAGTTGATTCATTAGCCTTCATGATTTCTTGTTGTATTTTGTATATCTCCTTTTCTTGTTCAAGAATTAGTCTTTCTGCTCCAAGTTGTTTCAATAACTGCAATTTTTGCATACTTTCTTGTAATTCTTGCAACTTTTCGCTTACATCAGCCATATTTCATCACAAAACATTAAAATTCGAAATGTTATTCACATATCACTTGAAATAAAGATTTTCAATTAGGTTCATTTCTTGAAATTCTTAAGAACATTATCCAATTAAGATCTATCTTCAACTATTTATAATAAATTAAAGGTACCATTTAAATAGAATAGTTGAAACTTTTTCTAAAAAAATTATTCAAATTTTTATCTCTACAAAAAAAAATTTATCACAAATGTATAGAACTTATTCGTACATAAGTGATTTCTATCTAAAATAATATAAAAAAAATTACATCAATAGATGTAATTAATTATTTGGATGGGGCATAAATTTATACAACCACATTGCGAACTCTTGTGGATTTCGACTCTGCATGATCACTCTTCCAGGACCTGTAAGTTGAGCAACTACACCTTCTCCACTTAATATTGTTGATTTCCAACCACCAACACGTTTAATATCCATTTGCACTGAATCTTCCATCGCAACCAAGTGACCGTTGTCACAATTTAATATCTGACCTGGTTGAAGATTCCATTCAATAAAGGAACCATTTCCACCGATAAATAAATCTCCTGGAGATTCAGTAGCAGAAATGGTTAGAAAGAACGCACGCTCTCCACTGAAAAACCCCTTTTTAAGACCTAAAAAGCGAGTTTTTTGCTCCAATTGTGGAGAACTTGCAACATAACCACCAGAATAAACGACCCAAGTTTGACCGACTTCTATAGGAAGATGCATCATATCACCAGCAAAAGATGGAGCTAATGAAAGCCAACCGTTGTTATTTGCGACAAAATAATTCATTAAAAAGGTTTCACCTGCCAATTTTCGTGCCATTGATTTTAAAAAACCTTTTTCGGCTTTTCGAGTCTGAATTTCTAAAGTTGGCTCGAAAAACATCATTGTCCCACGTTCTGCTTTAATTTCTTGACCTTGCTTTAAAAGAACTTTCAAATATGTAAAAGTAGGTCGATCAACTATTTCAAATTCGTAATCTACACCCTGTACAGTCATTTTCATCACTTTAATTTAATTAATTCATAAATAATTCCATTTTAGCAAAAAAGCATGAAATTTAATTAAAATATTATGCATTCCACTTAAAAATTTTAGGAACTATTTAAATAAAGAAAAAAATATACACTTATTTGCTCTTCTTCGATTTTTAAATATATTAATGCACAACATAGGCTTTCATTCTACACTTTACTAACTTTCCAAAATTCGTTTCTTCAACTTTTTTAAGTGGGCTGTACATAATATATTAAATGGGATGAGAATCGATGATAACACGCCAATTTAGAAATTCTGATGCACAAGCAGTTTCAGATTTAATAATTGCTAATCTTAAGCAAATCAACAGTGAATTTTATCCAGAAAATGTAATTCAACGCATGATTAAAGTTTACACTCCAAAACATCTCATTGAAACCGCTCAAAAACAATTAGTTTTAGTAGCAGAAGAATTAGATGAAATTGTGGGAACTGCAACAATTAGCCAAAACTATTTCGGTTCAGTTTTTGTACGTCCAGATATGCAAGGTAAAGGTATTGGAAATAAATTAATGGATTCTTTAGAAAGATTAGCCAAATTAAATGGACTACGAGAAGTAAAACTTCACGCGAGTATTAATGCAGTTAATTTCTATATCAAAAGAGGTTACAGAAAAATCGGAAAAATAACAGATGAGAAATTTGGGGAATCGTTCGAAATGGCAAAAATTTTAGAAAATACATAGAAAATTTGATAAATATAAATAATTATTTTCACTATGAATTTTCTTTAAGTAAATTTTTTCACTTTAATTGAGTGTATTTTAAGATTAATCTAATTTAAGTTTTTTGCCTTTACTCCATTATTTGACTCCCTTTTGCTCCCAATATCCCAATTTTGACCGCATCGATTTTCCCTAATGGTGATTTGAACT